>NZ_JCBAMT010000008.1:0-122530 GCF_059760445.1 Achromobacter sp. D7-1
GCCATAGGCGGTGACGAGGATGACGAAGGGGCAGTCCGGAGCGAACGCTCCGGACCGCAATCGTGGGCGCGAGCCGCCACGCCGCCCGCGACGACGGGCGACCTACGAAAACCTGCGACGAACCCGTATAAATCCACGCAAAGAAAAGAACACTTACATAGATATAAAAACTACCTATGTAGGCCTACATTCCCAACCCGCGTCCAAAGAAACACGTCTCAAAGCCCGTTCTGCTTGAACCAATCCAACATCCGCGTCCAAGCCTGCTCCGCCTCCGCCTTCCGATAAGACGGCCGATAATCCGCATGAAACGCGTGCGGCGCGTCCGGATACACATCGATCCGCGACGCCTTCGCCGCCGCCGGCCCCTGCGCCAGTTCCAGCCGCATCTTGTCCACGTCCGCCATCGAAATCCCGGCGTCCTTGCCGCCATAAGCCCCCAGCACCTTCGCCTTCAGCTCATTCACCTGGCTCAGCACCGACTTGGGCTTCAGGTCCGAAGGCTGCCCGGCCAACTGGCCATACCAGGCCGCGCCGGCCTTGAGCTTCGGGTTGTGGGCGGCGTACAGCCAGACCTGGCGCCCGCCCCAGCAAAAGCCCACGATGCCCAGCCGGTCCGCATTGCCGCCATTGGACGCGGCCCAGGCCGCAGCCGAATCCAGGTCGGACATCACCTGCGCGTCCGGCACCTTGCCGATGATTTCGGCCTGCAGCTTGGGGATCTCGGTGTATTTGGACGGATCGCCCTGGCGCGCGAACAGTTCGGGCGCGACGGCCAAGTAGCCCTGGTGGGCCAGCCGGCGGCACACGTCCTGGATGTACTCGTGCACCCCGAAAATTTCCGACACCACCAGCACCGTCGGCAGGTCCTTCTTGCCCTTGGGCGCCGCCCGGTACGCGGGCATCTTGCCGTCCTTGACCGGAATGTCCACCTTTCCGGCCACGAGACCGTTGGCGTCAGTGGTGATCGCGGTCTGCGCCACGGCCTGCCCGGCCGCCAGCGAAAAACCCGTCGCCACCGTGGTGGCCATGAAACCCCGCCGGTTCAGCCGCAAGGGCGGAAGCAGGCTGTCGAAGTGCGCATCCTGGTCATTCATCAAGAATCTCCTGGCAAAAAGCCGGCAGGGGCGGCTGGGCGCCGCCTCCCAAACCAGCCTGGTTCACTTCAGGGAGAAGTCCACGCGCGAGGGTTGCCCCTCGTCCTTGATGCCATCCGCGTCCAGTTGCGGCGCAACGATGAACACGCGATCCGCGAGTCCTTCCTGGGCTTGCAGCTTCTCATAAACCGCCTGCGCGCGCGCATCGGCCAGTTGGCGCAACTGCTCGTCGCCCACGGGCGCCACGCTGCGCAGCATCTCCTCCATCTGCGCCGCCGGCACGGACTTGGACATGCCGATGAAGTTGCGCGGCTTGTCCTTGATGTCCGTGTCGTCGTAGACCTCTTCCAGGTACTTGGCGCGCTCCGCGCCCGATACCTCGACGCCCGCCGGGTTCGGCTTCTTGCCGCGCGGCGTGACGTCGGCAGCCTTGGCGGCGCGGATCTTGCCGTCCACCCAGGCCTGGCGCAGGCCTTCCATGTCGGTCTTCGGGTCGGCGCGGCCGCTGATGTCCATCTTCAGGGCCGGGCGGTCCGTCAGCGCCTTGATCAGCGTATCGATGCGCTGCTGGCTGTCCTCGGTCAGCGCCGCGCTGCCGGGCGCGAATTCCACATAGGAAAGCTCCTCGCCGCCGCCAAAGGCCGAGGCCAGCAGACTGAAGGGCGAGGTGACGGCCTTGACCACCAGGTTCAGCAGCACGCGCACCACGATGCCGCCCACCGAGAACTCCGGGTCGTCCAACGAACCGGAGATCGGCAGGTTGATGTCGATGTTGCCGCGCGAATCCTTCAGCAGCGCCACGGCCAGCAGCACCGGCAGCTTGGTCGCGTCGGGGCTGTTGGTCTTGTCGCCGAAGGTCAGCTGGTTGAGCACCACATGGTTGGTGGCTTGCAGCGCGCGGTCCTTGATCTTGTATTCCAGGTCCACCGACAGCTTGCCGCGCTTGATCGGGTAGCCCACGTACTTCGCGGAATAGGTGTTGAAGCGCGGCAGGTCCACGCCCTTGGCCGAGGCCTTCAGGTCCAGCGACAGGTACTTGGCGAAAGGCTGCACCACGCCGCTGATCGACAGCGGCGCGGTGGTGTAGACGCGGCCGGTGACCTTGACCTTGGCGGGCTGGGGATTGGTGGACGACACCGCCGTGATCGAGCCTTCGATGCTGGACAGCTCGGCCACGTAGTTGGGCTTGACGAAGCGGTCCGTGAAGGTCATGCGGCCGCGGTTCAGGGTGACGCTATTCACCGAGATATCGGGCATGCCCCCGCCCCCCTTGGCGGCAGGCGCCGCGGGCGGCGGCGCGGCGCTGCGGCCGGGCGTCTGCGTGTCCTGGGTGATGGAGCCGCCGGCCTGGCCTGGGGCCGCCACCAAGTCCATGACGTTCAGGCGGCCTTGCGCATTGAGCAGCACGCGCCCGTAGAAATCCTCCAGCGCGATATCGCCCAGCTTGGCGCCGATCTTGTCGCCCGCCACCGAGATGTCCATGCCGGTAAAGCCCAGGCGCTTCCAGTTCAGGAAGTCGTCCTTGTTGACGCGGTCCTGCAGGTCCACGCCGGTGACTTCGACGCCGCCTTTCCAGTTGACCTTCATTGGCGCCGAACCGGCCGCGGCGGCGAACTCCGCGTTGCCTTTGGCGCCCAGCGTGATGGCGCGCACCGTGGCGTTCAGGCTGGAGGCGGCGTACGGCGCGAACGACGCGACGTTCAGTTCGGACAGGTCCACCGAGGTTTTCACGGTCAGCGGCTGCGGCGTGAATGCGCCCTTGAGATCCAGCTTGCCGTTGCCCTGGATGCCGGCGGCGGCCAGGGTAAAGTTGCTCTGTCCCGGCCCCATGGCCAGGCGGTCGGCGGTCACGCGCAAGCTTTGCAGCGCAATGTCCACGGCGGGCTTGAGAGATTCGTCGCGGGCCTTGAACTGCGTCAGGTCGGCCTGCACGGCGCTGGCGGACGCATCCACCGCGCCGTTCTTTTCCTGCACATGGACCTGCGCGCTGGCAGCCAGGCGGCCGTCCAGCAATGCGATCGGCGCCGCGTTGCGCACGGCCGGCGCCAGGGGCGCCAACGCGATGTTGCCCAGGCGCACGCCCAGTTCCAGCGACAGCGGCTTGAGGACCAGCGGCCCTTTGGCGCGCAGCCAGCCGCCGTCGGTGCTGTTATCCATGGTCAGCCACAGATTGATGGGCTGGCCCGGCACCTGCGGCAGGGCCACGCCCTCGACCGTCGCGGCCAGGCCGGTCATCACGTAGTCCAGCTTGCTGACGGCGTCGGTGACGTAGACCTCTCCTTCGTGCAGGTTGAAGGCGTCCAGTTCGACCTTCCATTCCGCAGGCGCAGGCGCCGGCTGGGGAGCTGCGGAGTCAGCGGTGGCAGGCTCTGCGGGAGTCGTGGCGGACGGAGTGGCGGGAGCGCTGGCCGCCGTGGTAGCGCTAGCGGCGGCAGGCGCGTCGGATGGCGTCGCGGCAGGCGCGGAGGCTGCCGCGGGCGCGCCCGCGGATGCAGCCGGCACGGCCGGGGACGTAGGGGCGGAAGGCGCACCCTTCGTCGCGGCAGTTGCCGGAGCGGCGCCCTTGACGGCGGATCCCGGCGTTGCCGTCGCGGCCGGCGTGGCCTTGGCCGTGGCGGCGCCCGGACCTGCCTTGTCTCCCGCCTTGGCGGGATCCAGGCCGCTGGCTTTGCGCAGCTTGTCGGCCACCGGCGTGGCGGTCGGCTCGACGCCGCCCAGCCGCTTCAGCCCGGCAACCACGTCCAGCCAGTTCAGATTTTCATTGGCGTAGCGGCGCACATGGATCTGCGGCGCCCACAGCCCCACCTCGCCCACATAGGCATGGCGCGCGATGGGCTCCAGTTCCAGGCGCGTGACGGTCAGCGCGCTCCAGGCGGCCAGGTTCGCGCCCGTGGTGTCGCGCAGGTCCAGGCGGCGCAAGCCCAGGTCGCCAACCACGCGGATCTTGGGCGGCGCGTCCTTGGGCTGCTCGAACACCACTTGCAGGTTCGAATCCAGCAGCGCGCTCTCTACCTTGAACGGCAGCGGCATGGGCCAGACGTCCGCCCACTTTTCCAACTGCAGGCCATTGAAGGCCACGCGCAGCGTGGACGAGGGCACCTTGTCGAAGGGGCGCGCCACACCGTTCAAATCGAAGGGGCTGCCGTTGATGCGCAAGTGCACGCGCGGCTGCACGTCGATGTCGGTGGCGTAGCCGAAAGTGGAAATGAACGGCACGCCCACACCCACTTCATCGACCACCTGCTTGCGGCCGGTGACCTTGTCGTCCAGCGTGATCGAGCCGTTCTCGATCACCATGTTGTTCAGCGAAAAACGCGGCAGCCCTTCGTCCGGCTTGGCCGGTTCCTCGGGCTGGGCGGCCGTCAATTCGGCCACTCGTTGCTGAATATCAGAGAAATTGAAGCGCGTGACGTCCTCGCGGACGATGGCGATGTTAGGCTCGCGCAGCGTCATTCGATCGACTACCGGCGCAAACCAGAACAGGGAAGTCCAGGCCGCGCTGACGTCCAGCTCGGCCAGCGTCAAGAGCGGCGTCTGCGAATCGGGCTGGGCCACGGCCAGATCGCGCGCCCGGACGGTCAGCGTGAAGGGATTGAAGCTGATGTCGCCGACGGAGACGTCCCGCCCGATCATCTTGGAGACGTCCTGCACCAGGACGTTGTGCAGCACTTTGGGGACTTGCCAGGCGGCAACCCCGAAAAGGATAAGTACGAATGCCGCGATACCCAGAAGAATCTTGCCGACCCGGCGGGTGAACCGAAGCTTGGGCATCCGCAAGGGCATTGCGCGTCTCCTGATACGAATTGAAGGGCGAGCGTTTCCGTCCTTCTAATGACTACAGGCGCGATTATCGCGCCCCCTGCACTGCTCGTCTATCATAGGCGTATCGATGGGCCGATCCGGCCAGCCGGGACCGCCCTTTTCAATCATTAACAATTATCGCTCCCGATTCCCATGTCCACGCCCACCCCAACTTTGAGCCACCTGGATGAAGCCGGACAGGTCCGCATGGTCGACGTGATCGCCAAGACGGACACCGAGCGCGTGGCGATCGCCACCGCCAGCGTGCGCATGAACGCCATCGCCTACGGCCTCCTGACCCAGCCGGGCCAAGGCAAGGGCGAGGTCCTCAACACCGCCCGCGTCGCCGCCATCCTGGCCGCCAAGCGCTGCGCCGACACCATCCCGCTGTGCCACAGCCTGCCGCTGGCCTTCGTCGGCGTCGAGTTTTCGCTGGACGACGCGGAGCATCGCATCGACGTGCTGGCCACCTGCCGCACCAGCTACAAGACCGGCGTGGAAATGGAAGCCATGATGGCCTGCAGCGTTGCCGCGCTGACCATCTACGACATGTGCAAGGCTGCCGACAAAGGCATCGTCATCGAGCAAGTTCGCCTTAAGTACAAGGCAGGAGGAAAAAGCGGTGAATGGCGCAACGATTAATCTTCTTTACTTCGCGCGCGTCGCCGAACTGGTTGGCAAGCGCTCCGAAGCCTGGCCCCTGGAGGCCGAGTCCACCGGCGCGCAGCTGCTTGCCGCGCTGGGCGAACGCTACCCCCAGCTGGCGCCCTCCGCGCGCCTGAAGCTGGCCATCAACCAGACCCACGCCAAGCCGTCCGCGCCCATCCGCGCGGGCGACGAGGTCGCGGTATTCGAACCCGTCACCGGAGGTTGAACGCCATGATCAGCGTCCAGGAAGCCGATTTCGACGGCGCCGCGCTCACGGCCGCGCTGCGGGAGAGCGCCGGCCCGGGCGTGGGCGGCATCGTCACCTTCGTGGGCTATGTGCGCGACTACGCGCCCGACACGCCCACCGACACGCTCTTTCTCGAACACTACCCGGGCATGTGCGAACGCGAACTCGAAGAAATCGCCGCGACTGCCCGCGCGCGCTGGAACCTGGACGGCACGGTCATCGTGCACCGGGTCGGCGCGCTGCACCGCAACGCCCAGATCGTCTTCGTGGCGGCCGCCAGCGCCCACCGCGGCGACGCCTTCCGCGGTTGCGAATACATCATCGACGCGCTCAAGACCCGCGCGCCCTTCTGGAAGCGCGAAACCCTCGCGGGCGGCAACAGCTTCTGGGTGGAGCAACGCCAATCCGACCAGGACCGCACGCAGTCCTGGGATGAAGACACCACCGTCTAGAAGATAGAAGAGGAGAATCCATGAGCGACGAAAGCCTTGTTTCGCTGGCCTGCGCCGTGCTGACGGTCAGCGACACCCGCAGCGCGGGCGACGACACCTCCGGCAACCTGCTGGCCCACAGCCTGGCTCATGCTGGCCATCAGTGCGTGCGCCGCGACCTGGTCAAGGACGACATCTATCAGATCCGCCGCGTCATCAGCGACTGGATCGCCGATCCCGAGGTGCAGGTGATCCTGACCACGGGCGGCACGGGCTTCTCGCATCGCGACCATACGCCCGAGGCCATCATGCCCCTGCTGGACCGCGAGATCCCCGGCTTCGGCGAACTGTTCCGCCAGATCTCCTACACCGAGATCGGCAGCTCCACCATCCAGTCGCGCGCCTTTGCCGGCTCGGCCAACCAGACGCTGATCTTCTGCCTGCCCGGGTCCAACAATGCCTGCGAAACCGCCTGGTCGCAGATCATCCGCGAACAGCTGGACAGCAGCCACCGCCCCTGCAATTTCGCCACCCATTTCAAGCAACGCGAAGAAGACAACTGACCCATGCTGGATTTTGATCAAGCCCAGACCCTGCTGGCCAATGCCGCGGGTCCGCTGCAACGCAGCGAAGAGGTGAGCCTGGCCGATACCGCCGGCCGCGTGCTGGCCGCCGACCTCAACGCCACCGTGGACATCCCGCCCGCCGACAACAGCGCCATGGACGGCTACGCCCTGCGCGTGGCGGATTGGGGCGCCGGCGTGCGCCTGCCCATCCAGCAGCGCTGCTATGCCGGCGAAATGCCCGAGCCGCTCAAACCCGGCCACGCCATCCGCCTGTTCACTGGCAGCCTGATCCCGGAAGGCGCGGATACGGTCGTCATGCAGGAAGACACTACCGAAGCCGACGGCCAGGTGGAAATCTCGCGCGCGCCCAAGCCCGGCCAGCACATCCGCCGCCGCGGCGAAGACACCATGGCCGGCGCGCCGTTGCTGGCCGCGGGCACCGTGCTGGAAGCGGCTCACGTGGCGTTGCTAGCCTCGCAAGGCCTGGCCCGCGTGCGGGTCGTCGGCCAGTTGCGCGTGGGCATCCTGACCACCGGCGACGAGCTGGTGCTGCCCGGCCAGCCACGCGCGGCCGAACAGATCTACAACTCCAACGGCCCCATGCTGGCCGCGCTGGCGCGCGGCATGGGCGCCCTGCCGGTGCACGTGCTGCACGCCCGCGACACCGAGGCCGACCTGCAGGCCGCCTTCAAGACGCTGCTGGCCGATTGCGACCTGGTGGTTAGCGTGGGCGGCGTGTCGGTGGGCGAACGCGATCTGGTCAAGCCCGCGTTGGCCTCGCTGGGCGGCGAACTCGCGCTCTGGAAGGTGCGCATGAAGCCGGGCAAGCCGGTGGCCCTGGCGCAGATCGACGGCAAGCCCGTGGTCGGACTGCCCGGCAATCCCGTGTCGGCCTACGCCGTGTTCACCCTGCTGGTGACGCCGCTGATGCGCCGCATGCAGGGCCGCGACACGCTGTTCCCGCCGACCAGCCAGCTGCCGCTGCGCACCGAGCATCCGCGCCAGGACAGCCGCGAGGAATTCCTGCGCGTGCAGCGCCGCCTGGCCGACGACGGCAGCGCCGAACTGGTGCCTTACGGCCACCAGGGTTCGGGCGTGATCAGTTCGCTGCCCTGGGCCACGGGCCTGGCCCGCCTGCCGGCCGACGTGCCAGTGCAGGACCAGGATCGGGTCGCCTACTACGACCTGCGTCACTGGCTGGCGTAGCGCTCGGCCTGCGCCAGTTCCTCTGGCGTGTTGACGTTCATGAAGGCCTCGGGCGCGCCGTCGAAGCAGGCTTCGACCGCGCCCGCCCTCGCCTGCCACAGCCCCACCTTGCGGTCGCCGGCTCGCAGGTACGCCAGCAGATTGGGCAATAGCGAGGTGCGCAGGGCCATGCAGGCCGAATGCCGCTGCCCGCCGGCCATCGCATAAGCCATCGGCGCCTTGGCGGACTCGGCCGCGCCGACCAGGCGCACGGCCAGGTCTTGGGGCAGGAACGGCGTGTCGCAAGGCACCACCACCAGCCATGCGTCTTCCCGCGCCGCGGCCAGGCCCGCGGCGATACCCAGCAATGGTCCTTGCCAGGCGCCCAGTTCGGCTTCACCGTCCCGCAGCACCTCGCCGTACCGGGCATAAAGGTCCTCGTGGCGGTTGGCACTGATGATCAGGCGCGACACTTGCGGCGCCAGGCGGCGCGCGACGTGCGCCACCATGGGCTCGCCGCGCAGGGCCACCAGGCCCTTGTCCTGTCCGTTCATGCGCGTGCCCTGGCCGCCGGCCAGGATCAAGCCGGCGATTCCTGCGGGTGCGATCGCGGGCGAGGCTTCAGCCACCGATGTAGCTCATCTCGATCTTGCGCGCCGGATCGGCCATGTTGCGGCCGCGCAGCTCGGAGTAATGGTCGTTGCGGCCCGCCCAGATGCCCGCGATGATGCCAGCAAGTTCGGCATCGCTGGCGCCGTCGCGCAGCGGGGCGCGCAGGTCGTAGCCGTCGTGCGCGAACAGGCACAGGAAGAGCTTGCCTTCCGGTGACAGGCGCGCGCGCGTACAGCCGCCGCAGAAGGCGTGGGTGACGCTGGAGATGACGCCGATCTCGCCGCCGCCGTCCAGGTAACGCCAACGTTCGGCCACGCGGCCCATTTCGCCACTGGCCACCGGCTCCAGCGGGTAGGCCGCGCCGATGCGGTCCAGCACTTCCTGGCTGGGCACCACCTCGGCCAGATTCCAGCCGTTGGTGTTGCCCACGTCCATGTATTCGATGAAACGCAGGATGTGGCCGGAATGGCGGAAGCGTTCGGCCATGGGCAGGATCTGGCCGTCGTTCAGGCCGCGCCGCACCACCATGTTGACCTTGACCGGCGCCAGCCCGGCCTCGGCCGCGGCGTCGACGCCGCGCAGCACGTCATCGGGCGTGAAGCCGCTGTCGCTCATGCCCTGGAACATGGCCGGATCCAGCGCGTCCAGGCTGACGGTCACGCGCGTGAGTCCGGCGCTCTTGAGCGCGGCGGCCTTGCGCGCCAGCATGCTGCCGTTGGTGGTCAGGGTCAGGTCCAGCGGACGGCCCGCAGGCGTGCGCAGTTCCGCCAGTTGGCCCACCAGGTTCTCGATGTGCTTGCGCAGCAGCGGTTCGCCGCCGGTCAGGCGGATCTTTTCCACACCCAGCTGCGTGAAGATGCCGGCCAGGCGGCTGATTTCCTCGAACGACAACAACGCCGCATGCGGCATGAAGGTGTAGCTGCTGTCGAAGACTTCGCGCGGCATGCAGTAGGTGCAACGGAAGTTGCAGCGGTCCGTGACCGAGATCCGCAGATCGCGCAGGGGACGCGTGCGCGCGTCCAGCGCCGGCTGTCCGTGCGGCGGCAGTTCGCCGGGCACGGCAGGGGCCAGCGGACCGGTCCGGCGATCGGCGAGGAAAATCACTTTGCTCATGGGGACATCATATCCCGGCGCATCGCGTTCCGCGCTCATGGAAAAGCCTCCTGCAAGGACTGCAGCCGGCCCGTATCCTGGGCGTCATATCCCGCCAGCTGGCTGACGTAGCCGACGTAGTCGGGACTGCGCATGATGGACAGCAGGTCGCGCATGGCCGGCGTTTCCAGCGAGGACTTGCGGATGGCGAAGAAGTAGCGCTCACGCACCAGCGGGATGAAGTCCAGGCCGAAGCGGCAGGCGGCCGTCTCCACCCCCACGCCCGTGTCGGCCATGCCGCTGGCGATATGCGCGGCGATGGCCATGTGGGTGAATTCATTGGTTTCGTAGCCCTGGACCTCGCTGATCGAGACCCCCGCCCGCTGCAACATTAGTCCCACCAGGTAACGGGTGCTGGAGCCGATCTGGCGGTTGACGAAGCGCACGTCGGGCCGCGCCAGGTCCGCCATGCCGCGTATCTGCTTGGGATTGCCGGCGGTGACGAACAGGCCGGCATTGCGCACCGCCAGATGGATCAGCATGTATTCGTCCGCGTGCAGCCATTGTGCGTAGCGTTCCATGATGGGCGCTTCGAAATCGCCCAGCGGCACCTGGAAGCCCGCCAGGTCGCACTCGTGCCGCTCCAGCGAGGCCAGCGCCTCGATGGCGGTGCGGTAGCGCAGTTCCAGGCCCGGCTTGCGGTTGCCCATGTGCTGCATCAGCGATTCCACCGCGAAACCGTGGCTGGCGTGCAGCCGCAGGTGCGGGCCGCTTTCGGGCAGCAGGCGCTCCAGCTCTTCCTGCAGCTCCGACGCCATGCTGTCCAGCGTTGGCATCAGGCGCGCCTCGATGCGGCGGTTGGCCCACAGCAGGCGCTGCGCGAAAGGCGCCAGCTGCGTGCCCTGGCGGCGGTTGGTGATGAGCAATTGCGTGCCGAAAATGGCCTCGAAACGACGCAGCACGCCCCAGGCGTGCCGGTACGACAGGCCACAGGCGCGACAGGCGCCGGCGATGTTGCCGGTGGCGTCGATCGCCGACAGCAGCGCCAGCATGTCCTGCAGCGGTACGGGCGCCGGGTCGTCGTCTCCGCCCAGGCTCCATTGCGGCCGCAAGCCGATACGGAACTTATATGTCATTTATTTCTTATTGAAGACGGTGAATTACCCCGCTAGAGTACACAAATAATGCGGCTGGAAGGGTTTTTATATGCTTTTAAAAACATATAACCCAACAAAATCCAGCCCGACCCTACAGCAACACAGGAGGAGACCGACGTGCATCAGCGCGAGGCAACATCCGATCTGGCGTCCAGCGGCGGCGCCCGCGGCGGCCAGATGGCCCTGGACGCGGCCCAAGCGTCCCCCACCCCGGCCATCGCGGCCACCGCCCGCATACTCGCCCGGTTGAAGGACCAGCCCGGCCCGCTGCTCCCTGTGCTGCATGCGGTCCAGCATGAACTGGGCTGTATTCCGGCCCCGGCGGTGCAGACCATCGCCGAGGCCCTGAACCTGTCCCGCGCCGAGGTCCACGGCGTCATCACCTTCTATCCCCATTTCCGCAGCGAACCCGCGGCGAGCCATACCCTGGAGGTCTGCCGCGCCGAAGCCTGTCAGGCCATGGGCGGCGAACATCTTGCCGCGCATGCGCGCACGGCGCTGGGCTGTGATTTCCACGCCAACAGCAAGAACGGCGATTTCACCCTGGAGCCGGTGTACTGCCTGGGCCTGTGCGCCCAGTCGCCGGCGGTGATGATCGACGGCCGGCCTCATGCCCGCGTCACGCCGGAAAAGCTGGACCGTCTGCTGGCCCGCACGCTGGAGGACCGGTCATGAGCGCTCCTATCGTCATCTACGTGCCGCGTGACGCCGCGGCATTGGCCATGGACGCGGACACGGTCGCGCGCGACATCGAACGCGCCGCCGACGCCCGCGGCCTGTCGGTGCAGATCGTGCGCAACGGCTCGCGCGGCCTGCTGTGGCTGGAACCTCTGGTCGAAATCGCCACGCCGCAAGGCCGCATCGCCTACGGGCCGGTGCAGCCCGAGGACGTGGCCGCGCTGTTCGACGCGGACTGGCTGGCCGGCGGCGAGCACCCGCTGCGCCTGGGCCTGACCGAAGAAATCCCCTACCTGAAGCAGCAGGAACGCCTGACCTTCGCCCGCGTCGGCGTGACCGACCCGCTGTCGCTGCAGGACTATGCCGCCCATGGCGGCCTGCAGGGCCTGCAACGCGCCCTGACGATGGAGCCGGGGCAGATCGTCGATGAAATGGTGGCCTCGGGCCTGCGCGGCCGCGGCGGCGCGGCGTTTCCGACCGGCATCAAATGGAAGACGGTGGCCGGCACTCCCGGCGACCAGAAGTACATCGTCTGCAACGCCGACGAAGGCGACTCCGGCACCTTCGCTGATCGCCTGCTGATGGAAGGCGACCCCTATGTGCTGATCGAAGGCATGACCATCGCCGGCCTGGCGGTGGGCGCGACCTACGGCTACATCTACGTGCGCTCCGAATATCCGCAAGCCATCGACACCCTGGAAGCCGCCATCGCGCGGGCGCGCAGCGTGGGCTGGCTGGGCGACGACGTGCACGGCAGCGGCCGCCGCTTCGACCTGGAAGTGCGCAAGGGCGCGGGCGCCTACATCTGCGGCGAGGAAACCTCGCTGCTGGAAAGCCTCGAGGGCAAGCGCGGCGTGGTCCGCGCCAAACCGCCGCTGCCGGCGATTTCGGGCCTGTTCGGCAAGCCCACCGTGATCAACAACGTGATTTCGCTGGCGACCGTGCCCATCATCCTGGCCAAGGGCGCGGCCTACTACCGCGACTACGGCGTGGGCCGCTCGCACGGCACGCTGCCGTTCCAGCTGGCCGGCAATCTCAAGCACGGCGGCCTGGTCGAGAAAGCCTTCGGCCTGAGCCTGCGCGACCTGTTGTACGGCTTTGGCGGCGGCAGCGCCTCCGGCCGCCCGCTGCGCGCGGTGCAGGTGGGCGGCCCGCTGGGCGCCTATCTGCCGGAATCGCAATGGGATGTGCCGCTGGACTACGAGGCCTACATCCAGATCTCCGCCATGGTCGGCCACGGCGGGCTGGTGGCCTTCGACGACAGCGTCGACATGGCGCGCATGGCGCGCTACGCGATGGAGTTCTGTGCCATCGAGTCCTGTGGCAAATGCACGCCTTGCCGCATCGGCTCCACGCGCGGCGTGGAAACCATAGACAAGATCGTCGCGGGCGGCCCTGGCCGCGAACAGCAGGTGCATCTGCTGCGCGACCTGTGCGACACGATGCTGGGCGGATCGCTGTGCGCGCTGGGGGGCATGGCGCCCTACCCGGTGCTGTCCGCGCTGAACCACTTCCCGCAGGACTTCGGCATCGAGTCCTCCCAGTCTGCCGCGCACGCGGCCTGAACCCGAGACCGACATGCTAGAAACCGTCATCAAGCGCGATCGCGACCTGGGCACGCCGGCGCGCGAGTCCGCCGTAACCGTCACTCTGACCATAGACGGCCAGGAAATCACGGTGCCCGAGGGCACTTCGCTGATGCGCGCGGCCGCCGAGGCCGGCATCAACATCCCCAAGCTGTGCGCGACCGACAGCCTGGAACCCTTCGGCTCGTGCCGCCTGTGCCTGGTGCAGATCGAAGGCCGCCGCGGCTACCCCGCGTCGTGCACCACCCCGGCCGAGAACGGCATGGTGGTCTACACCGAGACCCCCAAGCTGCACGACCTGCGGCGCGGCGTGATGGAGCTGTACATCTCCGACCACCCGCTGGACTGCCTGACCTGCCCGGCCAACGGCGACTGCGAACTGCAGGACATGGCCGGCGTGGTGGGCCTGCGCAACGTGCGCTACGGCTACGACGGCGCCAACCACCTGAAGAGCGAAAAGGACGAGTCCAATCCGTACTTCACCTATGACGCGTCCAAGTGCATTGTCTGCAACCGCTGCGTGCGCGCCTGCGAGGAAACCCAGGGCACCTTCGCCCTGACGATCTCCGGCAAGGGCTTCGAATCGCGCGTGTCGCCGGGGCAGGACCAGCCCTTCCTGGACAGCGAATGCGTGTCCTGCGGCGCCTGCGTGCAAGCCTGTCCGACCTCCACCCTGCAGGAAAAGACCGTCATCATGATGGGCCAGGCCGAACACTCGGTCGTGACCACCTGCGCATACTGCGGCGTGGGCTGCGGCTTCAAGGCCGAAATGAAGGGCCAGGAAGTGGTGCGCATGGTGCCCTGGAAGGATGGCCAGGCCAACCGCGGCCACTCCTGCGTCAAGGGCCGCTTCGCCTGGGGCTACGCCACGCACAAGGAACGCGTGCTCAAGCCCATGATCCGCAAGCACATCACCGATTCCTGGAAGGAAGTGTCCTGGGACGAGGCGATCAACTACGCGGCCTCCGAATTCCGCCGCATCCAGGACCAGTACGGCCGCGACGCGGTCGGCGGCATCACCTCGTCGCGCTGCACCAACGAAGAGACCTGGCTGGTGCAGAAGCTGGTGCGCGCGGCCTTCGGCACCAACAACGTCGACACCTGCGCACGGGTGTGCCATTCGCCCACAGGTTATGGCCTGAAGCAGACGCTGGGCGAATCCGCCGGCACACAGACCTTCGATTCCGTCATGCACACCGATGTGGTGATCGTGATGGGCGCCAACCCCAGCAGCGGCCATCCGGTGTTCGCCTCGCGCCTGAAGCGCCGCCTGCGCCAGGGCGCGCGCCTGATCGTGATCGATCCGCGCCGCATCGAACTGGTGAGTTCGCCGCACATCAAGGCCGACTTCCATCTGCAGGTGCGCCCCGGCACCAACACCGCGCTGCTGTCCTCGCTGGCGCACGTGATCGCCACCGAAAACCTCATCGCCGAGGACTTCGTGGCCGAGCGCTGCGAAGCCAAGGCCTTCAAGGAATGGCGCGACTTCGTCTCGCTGTCGGAAAACTCGCCGGAAGCCATGGAAGAGATCACCGGCGTGCCGGCGCAGGCCGTGCGCGGCGCGGCGCGCCTGTACGCCACCGGCGGCAACGGCTCCATCTACTACGGCCTGGGCGTAACCGAACACAGCCAGGGCTCCACCACCGTCATGGCCATCGCCAACCTGGCCATGGCCACCGGCAACGTCGGCCGCGAAGGCGTGGGCGTGAACCCGCTGCGCGGGCAGAACAACGTGCAGGGCTCTTGCGACATGGGCTCGTTCCCGCACGAGCTGCCGGGCTACCGCCACATCTCCGACAACACGGTGCGCGCGCAGTTCGAACAGGACTGGGGCGTGACCCTGCAGCCCGAACCCGGCCTGCGCATCCCCAACATGTTCGAGGCCGCGCTGGGCGGGACCTTCAAGGGCCTGTACTGCCAGGGCGAAGACATCGTGCAGTCGGACCCCAACACGCAGCACGTCGCAGCCTCGCTGGCCGCCATGGAATGCATCGTGGTGCAGGACCTGTTCCTCAATGAAACAGCCAAGTACGCCCACGTGTTCCTGCCCGGCTCCTCGTTCCTGGAAAAGGACGGCACCTTCACCAACGCCGAGCGCCGCATCTCGCGCGTGCGCAAGGTGATGGAACCCAAGAACGGCAAGTCCGACTGGGAAGTGACGGTGGCGCTGTCCAATGCGCTGGGCTATCCCATGGACTACAAGCATCCGCGCGAGATCATGGACGAGATCGCGCGCCTGACGCCCACGTTCTCCGGCGTCAGCTACGAAAAGCTGGACAAGCTGGGCAGCCTGCAATGGCCCTGCAACGACGAGGCGCCCGACGGCACGCCCATCATGCACATCGACGAGTTCGTGCGCGGCAAGGGCAAGTTCATGATCACCAAGTACGTGCCCACGGACGAGCGCAGCACGCGCCGCTTCCCGCTGCTGCTGACCACCGGCCGCATCCTGTCGCAATACAACGTGGGCGCGCAGACCCGGCGCACCCCCAACGTCATGTGGCATGGCGAAGACGTGCTGGAACTGCATCCGCAGGACGCCGAGGACCGCGGCGTGAAGGACGGCGACTGGGTCGGCATCCAGAGCCGCGCGGGCGAAACCGTGCTGCGGGCCACGCTGACCGACCGGGTGCAGCCAGGCGTGGTATACACCACCTTCCATTTCCCCGAGTCCGGCGCCAACGTCGTCACCACAGACAGTTCCGACTGGGCCACCAACTGCCCCGAATACAAGGTGACGGCCGTGCAGGTCACGCGCGTGTCCCAGCCTTCGGAATGGCAGCGCCAGTGGTCGCGCTTTGCGGATATCCAGCAAAAGCTGCTGCGCGAGCGTTCACGCGAAAACGAGGCGGCGCTGACCGGGAAATAACCGCCAGCCCAAACCGCCAGGACGCGCCATGCCCACGCCACCGCCTTCCCGCCCCGACTGCACGCAGGTTCAGGTCACCCGCGTGCGGGGCGGCGCCCTGGTCCCCGAGGTCGAAACCGACTACGTGGCCGAGGAAACGCCGGTGGCGCTGGAGTTCAACGGCATCAGCCACGCCACCATGCTGGCCACGCCGGCCGATCTGGAGGACTTCGCGGTGGGCTTCGCGCTGTCCGAAGGCATCATCGACGGCGTCAGCGACGTGCGCGGCATCGACCTGCTGCCGCAATGCGACGGCATCGTGATCCAGCTGGAAATCTCCAGCGCCTGTGAAGTGCGCCTGAAGTCGCGCCGGCGTGCCATGGCCGGGCGCACCGGTTGCGGCCTGTGCGGCGTGGAAACACTGCCCGAGGTGCTGCGGCCGGTAGCGCCTGTCACCAATGGCGCGCCAGTGCGCATCCAGGCGGTGCTGGCGGCCATGCGCGACATGCGGGCCCGCCAGGCCCTGCACGACCTTACCGGTGCGACCCATGCCGCCGGCTGGGCCGGCGCCGACGGCGCCGTGGCGCTGGTGCGCGAAGACGTCGGCCGGCACAACGCGCTGGACAAGCTGGTCGGCGCCCTGGCGCGCCAGGCCATGCATGCCGGCGACGGCATCATCGTGGTGTCCAGCCGCGCCAGCTTCGAAATGGTGCAGAAAACCGCCGCCGCCGGCGTCGCCGTGCTGGCGTCCGTCTCCGCGCCCACCGCGCTCGCCATCCGCCTGGCCCATGACGCCAACGTCAGCCTGCTGGGCTTTCTACGCGGCGAAGACGCCACCTTGTACACCCATCCCCTACGCATCATCTCCTGAACCGGACCTACGCAAGCATGGAAATCGGCAACCTGATCCGCATGGCCAACCGCATCGGCCAATTCTTCGAGGCCATGCCCGACCGGCAGGAAGCGCTGGAAGGCGTGGCCAACCATATCCACAAATTCTGGGAGCCGCGCATGCGCAACGAGCTCCTGAACTTTCTCGAACAAAACCCGGACGGCGATGCCGGCGGGGAACGGCTGCATCCGCTGGTGCTGGAAGCAGTCACGCAGAACCGTCAGCGCCTGACGCCGCTGGCCCGCGTGGCCTAGCGCAGCGGCGCGACGCAAGACAACAAGAGCATCACAAAAGAAGGCGGCGGGACCGGCCGGATGCCGGACCACGCACGCCAACGAGCGGCCCCCAAAGAGGAGACAACATGCAAAGCACTGCCACGCTGGACCTGCCCGGTTCGAAGCCGGGATTTTTCGACAAGGAACGCACCATCGCCGGCCCGGGCTTCTCGCGCTGGCTGGTGCCCCCGGCCGCCCTGGCCATCCACCTGTGCATCGGCATGGCCTACGGGTTCTCGGTGTTCTGGCTGCCGCTGTCCAAGGTGGTGGGTGGCGCCAAGCCGCTGGCCTGCCCCGCGGACATGAGCCTCGTCGCCGAGCTGTTCGCCACCAACTGCGACTGGAAAATCTCGACCATGGGGTGGATGTACACCCTGTTCTTCGTGCTGCTGGGCTGCTCGGCCGCGCTGTGGGGCGGCTGGCTGGAACGCGCCGGCCCGCGCAAGGCGGGCGTGGTGTCGGCCCTGTGCTGGTGCGGCGGCCTGGTCATCTCGGCCATCGGCGTGTACTTGCACCAGATGTGGATGCTGTGGCTGGGGTCGGGCGTCATCGGCGGCATCGGCCTGGGCCTGGGCTATATCTCGCCCGTGAGCACGCTGATCAAGTGGTTCCCCGACCGCCGCGGCATGGCCACGGGCATGGCCATCATGGGCTTTGGCGGCGGCGCCATGATAGGCGCGCCGCTGGCCGACCTGCTGATGCGCCACTTCGCCACGCCCGATTCGCCCGGCGTCTGGCAGACCTTCCTGACCATGGCCGCGGTGTATTTCGTCTTCATGATGTCGGGCGCGCTGGGCTACCGCGTGCCGCCTACCGGCTGGAAGCCCGAAGGCTGGACCGCGCCGGCCAAGCATGCCGGCAACGCCATGATCACCAAGGGCCACGTGCACGTGCAGCGCGTCTGGGGCGTGCCGCAGTTCTGGCTGGTGTGGTGGGCGCTGTGCCTGAACGTCACCGCGGGCATCGGCATCCTGGGCATGGCCTCGCCGCTGCTGCAGGAAGTGTTCGGCGGCGGCCTGATCAACCAGCCTGAGCTGGGCTACACGCAGCTGGACAAGAGCCAGTTGGCGGCCATCGCCGCCATCGCCGCCGGCTTCACCGGCCTGCTCAGCCTGTTCAACATCGGTGGCCGCTTCTTCTGGGCCAGCCTGTCCGACAAGCTGGGCCGCAAGACTACTTACTTCGTGTTCTTCGTGCTGGGCTTCGCGCTGTATTCGGCCATTCCCTGGACCGCGCATATCGGCGCGCTGGCCCTGTTCGTGGCCGCCTTCTGCATCATCCTGTCCATGTACGGCGGCGGCTTCTCCACCGTGCCGGCCTATCTGGCGGACCTGTTCGGCACGCAGATGGTGGGCGCCATCCATGGCCGGCTGCTGACGGCCTGGTCGGCGGCGGGCATTTTCGGGCCGGTGCTGGTGAACTACATCCGCGAATACCAGTTGTCCATCGGCGTGCCGCGCGCCCAGGTGTACGACATCACCATGTATATCCTGGCGGGCATGCTGGTGCTGGGCTTCCTGTGCAACCTGGCGATCCGGCCGGTGAACGCCAAGTACTTCATGAGCGACGAAGAACTGGCGCGCGAAAAGGCGCTGGCCCACGAACGCGCGGTCGCCACCGAAACGCATGGGGTCGGCGCATCCACGTTCCGCACGCCGGCGGCGCTGGTGGTATTCGCCTGGGCCTGCGTGGGCATCCCGCTGGCCTGGGGCATCTGGATCACCCTGCAGAAGGCGGTGGTGCTGTTCCACTAAGGCCGGCAACGGCAGGCGCGGCAGGCCACGCCTGCCGCGGCGGGGCGTGAAGCTGCTACATTGGCAGCCCGCGCCCCTTCTTTTTGCTTTCTCCATGACCACCCTGCCCCGCGCGCCCCGCCTTGCTGGAGCGACACGTTGACCGTCCCTGAAATCCGCTGGGAAGAAAACCAGACCCCCCATTCCGCCCGCTGGCGCTCCGAATCCGGCGCCGCGCCGCCCAAGCGCGTGGTGGTCGCGGACGACACCATGACGGCGGACATGGCCTACCGCCAGGCCTGCGAAGGCGTCGGCCTGCTGTGGCGCGGCGATTTCCAGAATGCGCGGCAACTACTGCAGGCCATGACGCGGCGGGTCGACAAGCGCCCCCGCAAGCCCGTGGACACCCTGCTGGACGCCTTCAACCAGCACCGCCAGATCCAGTCGCAACGCGCCCGCATCCTGGGCATGCTGCTGATTCCGTTCGACGCCGGCCACGGCATTCCGCTGCGCCGCGCGCCCGACGCGCAACTGGCCTGCGAGGAAGCCCACGGTCCGGCCGCCGAGCCCTATGTCGCGTCGCTGCGCGAGCTGCTGGGCCTGATCGGCGCCTTCGAATGGCGCAAGAAAGGCGTGGAAATCCCCGCGCTGAACGCCCGCATCCATCCGCACTACGGCGTGTTTTCGCCGCTGCGCGGCGAGTACGTCGATCTGGTGGCGCGCACCCCGATGCCGCGCGGCAGCGTGGCCTTCGACATCGGCACCGGCACCGGCGTGCTGGCCGCCGTGATCGCACGCCGCGGCGGCAAGCGCGTCATCGCCACCGACACGGATCCCCGCGCCCTGGCCTGCGCCCGCGAAAACCTGGAGCGGCTGGGCCTGTCCAAGCAGGTCGACGTCGAAGAAACGGACCTGTTCCCCGAGGGACGGGTATCGCTGATCGTCTGCAACCCACCCTGGCTGCCGGCTCGCCCCAGCTCGCCCGTCGAGCATGCGGTCTACGATCCCGACAGCCGCATGCTGCGCGGCTTCCTGAATGGACTGGCGGCCCATCTGACGCCCAACGGCGAAGGCTGGCTGATTCTGTCGGACCTGGCCGAACACCTGGGCCTGCGCAGCCGCGAAGCGCTGCTGGAAATGATCAGCCAGGCCGGCCTGCAGGTCATCGAGCGCATCGACACGCGGCCCACGCATGGCCGCGCGCAAGATGCGAGCGACCCGCTGCACGCGGCGCGCTCGAAGGAAGTCACGTCCTTGTGGCGCCTGGGCGCCGCCTGAGGCTGCACGGCCTTACACGGCCCGATCCGGCATAGCCTGGCCCGGATATGGCTTCGGGCCAGCCACGGCCCAGGGGCGCGCCGTCAGGCCCGCCCCGCCGCCACGTTCACGCTGATGGCGATGATGAAGACGTTGAAGAAAAACGCGATGACACTATGCGTCAGCGCGGTGCGGCGCAAGCGCCGGTTCACGATCTGCACGTCCGATACCTGGAACGTCATGCCCAGCACCAGTGCGAAATAGGCGAAGTCCCAGTAGTCAGGATCTTCCGTACCCGGGAAATCCAGTCCCTTGTGCATGGCGTTGCGATGGCCGTAATAGCCATGCGCGTAGTGCAGCGCGAAGATCATGTTCATGTAGAGCCACGACAGGATGATGGTCGCGGCGGCGGCCAGCATGGCCAGTACGCTGCCCGCGCCGCTCTCGCCCCGCAACTCGACCCACAACGCCATCATCACCATGCAGGACAGCGCCACGCTGCTCCACAGCACGCCCGTGCGTCCGACATCCTGCTGCTGCGCGTGCTGGCGCATGGCCGCAGAACTGGTCCGGCCGAACACCCGCGCCGTCATCAGCAGGAACACCAGCGCCCCTGCGTCGAATCCCAGCAACAGCGCCAGGACCCACGGTACGCCCAGGGCGTAGAGCGCGCCCGCCGTGAGCAGCAGCAAGCCGGCGCACCCGACCAGACGCCGATGCGCGTGGAAGAACGGCAAGGCAGCGCCGGAAGCAGCGTCGTCCTCGGGATCGAAATCCTTGAGCGGCGGCATGCGGCGCTCCTTTAGACGTGAACAGGCCCTAACGCTAACCGATGCCGAGCAAACCGACCAGTGCGCCGCCGAACAGCAGCCATAGCGGATGGATGCGGGTGACGCTGCCCAGCAGCGCGACCACGGCGGTAATCACGCCCAGCAGCCAGGTATGCACCGAGGCTTCAGTGATGAGCGCCGCGCTGGCGGCCACCAGCCCCACGGTCATGGGGAAGATGCCGGCCTGGATCACCCCGCGCCAGGGGCGGTCCTTGAAGCGCTCCCAGAGCCCCAGGGCAATCACGGTGATGATGGACGATGGGCCGAACTTGGCGATGGTGGTGACCAGCATGCCCAGACCGCCAGCCACATGCCAGCCTACCAGCGTGACCACCATCAGGTTGGGGCCCGGAGCGGCCTGCCCCAGGGCGAACAGCGCGGAAAAGTCCGCTGCCGTCATCCAGCCATGCACATCCACCACCTGGCGCTGCATCTCGGGCAGGATGGTGTTGCCGCCGCCGAATGCCAGCACGGACAGCTCGGAAAAGATCAGGGCCAGGGCAATCAGGGTATGGATCATCGACGTTGCCTCCAGACCATCAGGATGCTCAGCGGCGTCAGCACCGCCATGGTCGGCAACAGCGGAATGCGCAACACGGCGATGGCGATGAAGCAGACCGTGGCCACCACGCCGGCCAGCCAGTCGCGGCGCTTGATCACCGGCAGCCCGATCTTCACGGCCATCGAGATCAGCAGGCCCGCGGCGGCCGCGGCCAGCCCGGCGAACAGGTGCTGGATGTGCGGATCGTTCTGGAAGCGGTCATACACCATGCCCAGCAGCACCACGATGGCGGACGGCGCAAGGATCAAGCCCATCAACGCCGCGAAGGCCCCGCGCGGGCCGCGGAACTTCATGCCCAGCGCCACCGACAGGTTGATGATGTTGCCGCCGGGCAGGAACTGGCACAGGCCCAGCAGATCGGTGAACTCGGCGCCGCTGAGCCAGCGGTGCTTTTCGACGACCATGCGGCGCGCCAGCGGCAGGGCGCCGCCAAAGGCCGTCAGGCCGAGCATGAGGAATCCGTAGAACAGTTGCCCGCAAGTGGGCGCGGGCCGGAGATCGGCCTCGGGGATGGAAGGTGCTGCGTTCATCATTTTTTTATGCCGGCGCCGGACAAGGGGCGCGGGGTGGAACAGGGGAAGACGACGAGATTGCAGCCTACTCTTCGCCCAGGATAATGTCTAATATATGACTATCTATATATTCATATCGGCTGAATATGGCATCCGTAGACTTGAGGCTGTTGCGCTACTTCCTGGCCGTGGCCGAGGAATCCCACCTGACCAAGGCCGCGGCGCGGCTGGGCATACGCCAGCCGCCGCTCAGCCAGCAGATCCGCGTGCTGGAGCAGGAGCTGGGCGTGACGCTGTTCCACCGCCTGCCGCGCGGCATGGAGCTGACCGAAAGCGGCCGCGCGCTGCTGGACGACGCGCGCAACATCGTGGCCCTGGTGGACCAGGCCGTCGAAGGCGTGCGCCGCGTATCGCTGGGCGAGGCCGGACGCCTGACCGTGGGCTTCACCGGGTCGGCGGCCTTCCACCCCTTCGTGCCGTCCGTCATCCGGCGTTTCCGCGAGGCCGCGCCCAATGTGCGGCTGGTGCTGGAGGAAAGCAGCACCGGGGAGCTGATGGAGGCCGTGGGCGCGGGCCGCGTGGACGTGGCGTTCATCCGCGGCCCCTATGGGCTGGGTCCCGGCGTGGTGGTGGAGACGGTGCTGGAGGAACCGATGCTGGCCGCGTTTCCCGCCGATCACCCGGCCGTCAAGGGCCGGTCGCGCAAGCGCATCGCGCTATCCGAACTGGCCGACGAATCCCTGATTCTCTACCGCCGCCACAGCGGGCCAGGGCTGTATGACGCCATCATCGCCGCCTGCGGCGCCGCCGGCTTCAGCCCCCGTGTGGCCCAGGAAGCGCCGCGCATGCTGTCTACCCTGAGCCTGGTGGCGGCGGGCCTGGGCGTGTCGCTGGTGCCGGCGTCGCTGCGCCGCGTGAACATCGAAGGCGTGGTCTACGTCAACCTGACCCAGCCCGCGGAGCTGCGCGCGCCGCTCAACCTGATCTGGCGCGACGAATCGCTGTCGGGCGCGACCCGCAAGCTGATCGACGAGGCTCGCCGGCAGCGGGAGGAATCGCTGGCCTGAGCACGCGGCGCTACACTGCCCCGCACCCGCACTCTGCATTGCAGCCATGTTTTCAGAATCCCCCATAGGCATCTACGATTCCGGCGTCGGCGGACTGAGCGTGCTGCGCGCCATCCGCGACGCGCTGCCCCACGAATACCTGCTGTACGTGGCCGACTCGGCCCACGTGCCCTACGGCGAAAAGACCCAGGACTACGTCGAGCAGCGCGCCAGCACCATCGCCGACTACTTCGTGTCGCGCCACGCCAAGGCCATGGTGGTGGCCTGCAACACCGCGACCGCCGCCGCCATCGCCCAATTGCGTCTGCGTCATCCGGAACTGATCATCATCGGCGTGGAACCTGCCATCAAGCCCGCAGCGCACCTGACCGCGAGCGGCGTGGTCGGCGTGTTCGCCACCACCGGCACTCTGGCCAGCCCCAAGTTCGCCGCGCTGATCCGGCGCGAAGCCCCCGAAATCCGCATCCTGTTCAGGCCCTGCCCCGAATGGGTGCGGCTGGTTGAACAAGGCGTGCTCAGCGGCCCCGAGGCCGAGGCCGCGGTGCGCGCTCCCGTGGCGGAGCTGCGCGAAGCCGGCGCCGATGTGCTGGTGCTGGGCTGCACCCACTTTCCTTTCCTGCGCGACGCGATCCAGGCGGCTGCCGGCCCCGGCGTGCCGCTGCTGGAAACCGGTGCGCCCGTGGCGCGCTGGCTGCGTCACCAGCTCCAGGAACGCGGCCTGCTGCGCGCCGACGGCCCGGGCGACCTGCGTCTGGAGACCAGCGGCTCGGCCGAGGCGCTGAGCGCGCTGGCCCCACGCCTGCTCGGACAAGCGCCCGCCGCACATACTTTGGAGCCGCGCTGGCGTTGATGACGCGTCGACCGCGCGCCCAGCGGACCCCGATTGCGCGCTGATTGCGCCCGGTTTGATCCCGCGCATGTCGCGCTTGTCCGATTCGGCGAATAATTCGGATACAGTGGACTACAACGCCGCCCGCGGCGCGCACAAGGAGACGCCCATGAAACGCATCCTGATCCCCGTGGACGGTTCGCAGCCCGCCGTCCATGCGGTCCAAGCCCTGCTCGACGCCCGCGGCTACGACCCGGTCGAACGCGTGGAACTGCTCACGGTCCAGATCCCCCTGAAGTCGGGCAAGATCGGCCGCGGCCTGTCGCAGGCCGAGATCGACGCCTACCACGAGGAAGAAGGCCGCCACGCGCTGCAGGCCGCCAGCGACCTGCTGACCCAGGCCGGCGTGCCCTTCCAGGCCCGAGTCGAAGTGGGCGCGGCGGCCGAGACCATCGTGCGCGTGGCCGACGAATCCGGCGCCGACGAGATCTACATGGGCTCGCGCGGGCTGGGCTCGGTGTCGTCCTGGTTCCTGGGTTCGGTCGCAACACGCGTCCTGCATCTGACGGAGTTGCCCGTCACTCTGGTCAAGTAACCGTCAAGGAGCATCCATGCTGAACATCCTGGTCCCTGTAGACGGCTCCGACAACGCCAACCGCGCCGTCCTGTATGCCCGCCAGCTGGCCCAAGGCGCCGGCGCCGCGCGCATCCATCTGCTCAACGTCCAGACGCCCGTGCAAGGCCGGGCCGGCCTGTCGCGCCTGATCACGCAGGACATGATCGACGAGTTCTACCTGCGCGAAGGCCAGGAGGCCACGGACGAGGCACGCAAGCTGCTGGACGTGACCGGCGCCGACTACACCAGCCACGTCGCATTCGGCCATGCGGCGACGGAAATCGCCGGCTACGCGCAAGACCACAACTGCGCACGCATCGTGATGGGCACGCGCGGCAACGGCACACTCGCGAACATCCTGATCGGCTCGGTCGCCAACCAGGTGCTGCAACTGGCCGAAGCGCCAGTCACGCTGGTCAAGTAAATCCGTGCGCCGGCCTCAGGCGGCCGGCAGCCACAGCGACACCCTCAAGCCCCCCAACGGCGAGCGCTCGGCCCGCACCTGGCCGCCATACGTGGTGGCCAGGTCGCGCACGATGTCCAGTCCCAGGCCCGACCCCGGGCGCTGTTCGTCCATGCGCACGCCGCGCAGGAAGATGCGTTCGCGCTCCTCGTCGGCGATGCCGGGGCCGTCGTCGTCGATCTGGATCAGCAACTGGCCGGGGTCCGCCGCCGACGCCGTGACCTGCACCTGGCGCTCGGCCCATTTGCAGGCGTTGTCCAGCAGGTTGCCGACCATCTCCTGCAGATCCTGCTCTTCGCCGCGGAACACCAGGCCCTCGGCAAACTCGGGCATTTCCAGCTGCAATCCGCGCTGCGCATACAGGCGCTGCATGACCCGCAACAGGCCCTCGATGGGCTTGCGCAAGGGCGTGCGGCTGTCGGCCGCGCCAGACGCCGCGGCGGCGCGGGCGCGCGCCAGGTGATAGTCGATCTGGCGGCGCGCCATGCCAACCTGCTCCTGCACCAGCGCCGCCAGCGGTCCTTCCTCGCGCGCTGCGGCGTTGCCCAGGATCGTCAGCGGGGTCTTCACCGCATGCGCCAGATTGCCGGCCTGCGTGCGCGCGCGCTGCACCATGTCGGCGTTGACGGCCAGGACGCGGTTGAAATCATCGACCAGGGGCTGGATTTCGCTGGGAAAACTGCCCTCGATGCGCACGCTGGCCCCGCCATGCTGCCGGGCCAGCTGCCGCCTGAGCCTTGCCAGCGGCCGCAGGCCCACCATCACCTGGACCACGGCCGCCACGGTCAATCCGGCCGCCAGCGCGCCCAGCGAAATCAGCAGCATGTGGTTGAAGCGCCCTATCGGTTCAGCCAGCACCTGGCTGTCGGCGGCCACGATCAGGCGCAACGGCGCGGCCTCGGTCTCGGCCGGTTCCAGCATGCGCGTCAACGCGGTGAGGCGGTGCTTTTCCGGCCCCGCAATGTCATAGACGCCATCGGCGCTGTCGGCGGCGGGCAGCGCCAGCACCTGGTCCCAGAGAGACCGCGAGCGCGCCGCGCCCACGGCCACCGGGCGGCCGTGCTCGTCGAGCCGGTCGATCTGCCAGTACAGGCCGGACAGTGGCTGCTCCAGCCTAGGATCGCTCAGCGGCGGCGATACCACCAGGCGGCCATCGGGAGCCACATTCACGGCGGCGGTCAGCTGGTTCAGGTGCAGGGTCAGTTCAGCGCGCAATTGCTCGGTGATGTGCTGGCGAAACAGGCTGCCCAGCCCCCACCCGGCCAACACCACCGTGACCACGATCCAGGCCAGCGTGCCGGCCAGCAGGCGCCAGCGCAGCGAGCCGGGTGCGCGCGCGCCTTGCGGCATCATGCGGCGCAGGCCAGGCGGTAGCCCAGGCCGCGCACGGTTTCGATGGTGTCGGGCGGCAGCTTCTTGCGCAGCCGCCCGATGAACACGTCGATGGTGTTGGAATCGCGGTCGTGGTCCTGGGCGTAAACGTGCTCGGTCAGCTCGCTGCGCGAAATGACTTCGCCCGCGCGCTGCATCAGCACGGCCAGCACCTTGAATTCGTGGCTGGTCAGGGATAACGCCTGGCCATCCACCGTGACCTTGGCCAGGCGCGTGTCCAGCATCAGCGGCCCGCAGCGCCATTGCGCGCTGGCATGGCTGCTGGAGCGGCGCAACAGCGCCCGCACCCGCGCCAGCAGCTCTTCCATGTGGAAAGGCTTGGTCACGTAATCGTCGGCGCCGGCATCGATGCCGGCGACCTTCTCGTGCCAGTTGTCGCGCGCCGTCAGGATCAGCACCGGCATGCCCTGGCCGCCGGCGCGCCATTGCTTGAGCACGGTCAGGCCGTCCATGACCGGCAGGCCCAGGTCCAGCACCACCACGTCGTAGGTCTCGACCGCGCCCATGTATTGGGCCGTCCCGCCATCAGCCGCGGTATCGACGGTATAGCCGGCCTGGCGCAAGGCGTCGACCAACTGCGTGGCCAGGGTGGGTTCGTCTTCGACCACGAGTATGCGCATCAGTGCTTGTCCCGGAATTGAATGTCACGCCCCTTCACGCCCAGCACCTTGCCGTCGCGCGCGTCGATCTTCAGCTTGACCAGCCGGCCGCCTCCTTGCAGCAGCCGGATCTCGTAGATGAACTCGCCGTCGTCTTCCTCGAATTCGACCTTGACCACCTGCCCGGGATAGTCGCGCTCGACGATGTCCAGCACCGAGCGCAGGGGCAGGACCTTGCCGGCCTGCAAAGCCTGGCGCGCCTGTTCATGGTCATTTTCGTCGGCCAGGCCCGCGTTGGGGCCGACAGCCAGCGCCAGCATCAGCGCGCCGCAGGTCAGCCAGATTCGGGTACGCATTCCTCGGGTCATGGTCTCTTTCGCAATTCAGGGTCCGCCATAAGAGGCGATTCTCCGCCCAGTTATAGCGCCGGAAAAATGAACGGCACGTGAACGGCCGCTTCAGAATTGGTTCATCCGCACAACCGAATAATGCGGTCATGGTCGCCATTCCGGCAACCCGCTACAACCAAGGAGCCATTCCATGACCGCAATCCGCAACACCCTGGCCGCCCTGGCGCTTGGCGCCGCAACCCTCACCGGCGCGGCCGCCGTGCACGCCCAGACGCCGGCGCAATCGCCTGCCCAGCCCGCCGCCACGGCCCCCGCCAACGCGACGCTGACCGTGCGCCAGGTCTACGACACGCTGACCGCCGCAGGCTACCGCAACATCACCGAGATCGAGCTCGAACACGGCCGCTACGACGTCAAGGCCGACAACCCGCAAGGCCAGCGCGTGAAGCTGCGGGTCGACGCTCAAAGCGGCGCCGTCCTGCGCAGCAAGATCAAGGACTGAAGCACCCGCGCGATCGCGCCTTGCCACGCTCCGCCCGCATCCGGCGGGCCGAGCGCCCCAACATGGATGTCATCATGAAACCGATAGGAACCGGCGCCGCCCTCGGCGGCTTCCTGCTTGCCCTTACCCTGGCCTGGGGCCTGGACGCGCTGATCCTGCAGCCGCCCGCCGCAGGCGCCTGGTACTGGATCGCGCGGCAGCAAGGCCTGTACCTCACGGGCGTCTGGTCCATCGGGCTGATGGCCTTGATCATGCTGCTGGCCTTGCGGCCGGTATGGCTGGAACGGCCGCTGGGCGGCATGGACAAGATCTACCGGCTGCACAAATGGGCCGGCATGCTCGCGGTGGGCGCCGGCGCCGCGCACTGGCTGCTGAAGCTGGCCAGCGGCCCGCTGAAGGGCTTGGCGGACGCGGGCAACCGTCCCGCCCGCGACGTCGTGCTGGCGTTGTTCGAAGGCTCGCGCGGCGTGGCCAAGGACCTGGGCGAATGGTCGATCTACCTGCTGCTTGCCATGCTGGCGATCACCCTGTGGCGGCGCTTTCCCTATCGGGCCTGGCGCCTCCTGCACCGCGTCATGCCGCTGCTGTTCCTGGCGCTGGTGTTCCATACGGTGGCGCTGGCGCCGGCGTACTACTGGAGCGGTCCCGTGGGCCTGCTGCTGATTCCGCTGCTGGCCGCGGGCGTCTATGCCGCGCTGGTGGCACTGCTGGGACGCGTTGGCCACGGCCGCCGCGCGCGCGGAAAGATCGTATCGCTGACCCACCAGCCGGACGGCATCATGGAGGTCAGCTGCGATCTCGACGCCAATTGGCGGCATCACCATGCGGGGCAATTCGCCTTCGTCACGTTCGACCGCAAGGAAGGCGCCCACCCCTATACCATCGCCAGCGCCCCCGTGCCTGGCGAGCGCCGCGTGACGTTCCAGATCAAGGCCCTGGGCGACTACACCCGCACCCTGGCGCGCACGCTGCGGATCGGCCAGGACGTCGCCGTGGAAGGACCCTATGGCCGCTTTCAGCTGGAACCCGGCACGGCCGCCGCCACACAGGTCTGGATTGCGGGCGGCATCGGCATCACCCCTTTCCTCGCATGGCTGGAAGCGTTGCAGGCCGGCCAGGCGCAGCCGCCGCGCGTGTGGTTGCACTACTGCGTGCGCGACGCCGCGACCGATCCCTTCGTGCCGCTGCTGCGGGAGCGCTGCGCCGCGCTGGACTGTGTGACGCTGACGATACACAGCGCGCGTGACGGCAACACGCTGACGGCCGGCGCACTGGCGCAGGGCGAGGTGGCCGCGGGCCGCATCGCCGACGTCTGGTTCTGCGGGCCCACCGGCCTGGCGGATGCGCTCAGGCGCGGGCTGCGCAAGCTGGGCGGCGCGCACGTGCACTGGCATCAGGAAGCGTTCGAGATGCGCTGATCATCCCCGGGCCGGCGCAGGCCCAAGCGTATGATGGACCTCACCGCCCCCGGAGCATGCATCATGCCCACACCACGCCTTCTGCTGGCCGCCGCGATGGCCGTCGCCACCCTCAATGCCTGCGGCGAAATGGCCACGCTACCGGTCGAGGCCGGCATGGGCCCATCGCCCCAGTTGCCCGCCCCCAATCCCACCGCCATACCCACCGTGAAGACCGCCAAGGCCGTGGGCTGGCCCGCCGGCGCGCATCCCGTGGCCGCCGATGGCATGGCGGTGACCGAGTTCGCCAGCGGCCTGGACCATCCGCGCTGGCTGTACGTGCTGCCCAACGGCGACGTGCTGGTAGCAGAGACCAATGCACCGCCCAAGCCCGAATCGGCCTCGGGCGGATTCAAGGGCTGGGTCGCCGGCCTGGTCATGAAACGCGCCGGCGCCAGGACCGACAGCGCCAACCGCATCACCCTGCTGCGCGACACCAACCACGACGGCGTCGCCGACGCCCGTAGCGTGCTGCTGGAGGGCCTGAATTCGCCATTCGGCATGGCCTTGATCGGCAATCAGCTCTACGTGGCCAATGCCGACGCCGTGGTCCGCTTTCCGTATGAAGCCGGGCAGCAACGGATCAGCGCCGCTGGCGTGAAGGTCACCGACCTGCCGGCCGGCATCAACCACCACTGGACCAAGAACCTGCTGGCCAGCCCGGACGGCAGCAAGCTCTATGTGTCGGTAGGCTCCAACAGCAACGTCGGCGAAAACGGCATGGACATCGAAGAGGGACGCGCCGCCATCTGGGAGATCGACGTGGCCAGCGGCAACAAGCGCCTGTATGCCACCGGCCTGCGCAACCCGGTGGGCATGGCCTGGGCGCCCGACGGCAAGACGTTGTGGACCTCGGTCAACGAACGCGACGAGCTTGGCAGCGACCTGGTGCCCGACTACATGACCTCGGTGCGCGACGGCGGCTTCTACGGCTGGCCCTACAGCTACTTCGGCCAGCACGTCGACACCCGCGTGCAGCCGCCGCGCCCGGACCTGGTTGCGCGCGCCATCGTGCCCGATTACGCGCTGGGTCCGCACACGGCCTCGCTGGGGTTGGCCTGGTCGGGTGGCTCCAAGCTGCCCGCGCCCTACACCGACGGCATGTTCGTGGGCCAGCACGGTTCCTGGAACCGCGATCCGCGCAGCGGCTATAAGGTCATCTTCGTGCCCTTCCGCGACGGCAAGCCCGATGGCGCCGCGCGCGACGTGCTGACGGGCTTCTTGAACCAAAGCGGCGAAGCCCAGGGGCGGCCGGTAGGGGTAGCCATAGACCGCCAGGGCGGACTGCTGGTGGCGGACGACGTCGGCAATGTGGTGTGGCGGGTCGGTCCCGCTTCTACAATGGCCGCTCCCCAATAATTCAAGACCAGGAGTGAGCATGAGCACGGAAAAAGTGGCGATCGTCACCGCCGGCGGCAGCGGCATGGGCGCGGCGGCGGCGCGCAAACTGGCGGCCGACGGCTGGCGCGTGGCCATCCTGTCTTCCTCCGGCAAGGGCGAGGCCCTGGCGCAGGAACTGGACGGCCTGGGCATCACCGGGTCCAACCGCTCGCCCGAAGACCTGGCGCGGCTGGTGGACGCCACCCTGCAGAAATGGGGCAGGATCGACGCGGTAATCAACAGCGCCGGCCACGGCCCCAAGGGTCCGCTGCTGGAAATCAGCGACGAGGACTGGCACCTGGGCATGGAGTTCTACCTGCTGAACGTGGTGCGCATCGCGCGCCTGGTCGCGCCGGTGATGAAGCAGCAGAAATCCGGCGCCATCGTCAATATCTCGACCTATGCCACCTTCGAACCGGAAGCGCTGTTCCCCACGTCTGGCGTGTTCCGCGCCGGGCTGGCCGCCTTCACCAAGGTGTTCGCCGACGAATACGCCCAGCACAATGTGCGGATGAACAACGTGCTGCCGGGCTTCATCGACAGCCTGCCTGAAAAGGAAGACCGCCGCACGCGCATCCCGATGGGTCGCTACGGCACCGCCGAAGAGGTCGCGGACCTGATCGCCTTCCTGGCGTCCGACGCCTCTTCCTACATCACCGGCCAGAACATCCGCATCGACGGCGGCATCACGCGCTCGGTCTGACACCATCCTTTTGGACTAGTCCCTCGTTCGAATGACGGTATTGAAGCCCGCCCTGGGCTTCAGTACCGTAGGTTTTCGCATTCGACGAGGTGCCTGCGCATGTCCGCTACGCCGTCAGCGGCTGCGCCGCAGTCCGCCGATCTCTCCCACCGCAAACCCACCCCGGGCCAGGCCTCGCGCTTCCTGGCGCAGGCCACGTTCGGCCCCACGCCCGCCGACATCGACGCCGTGGTGCGCGACGGCTACGCGGCCTGGCTGGACGCGCAACTGGCCATGCCGCCGTCGCAGACCCACTTCGATTGGCTGCTGCAACAAAAAAAGAACACCGAGGAGTTCAAGGGCAACGGCATCAACGCCCCCCTGGAATCCACGCTATGGCGCAAGTTCATCGCCGCGCCGGACCAGGTGCGCACGCGGGTGGCGTTCGCGCTGTCCGAGATCTTCGTGGTGGGCGTGTCGTCGATCACCGCGTCCTGGCCGCTGTTCGGCGCGGCCGGCTTCATGGACCTGCTGGCCGAGCATGCCCTGGGCAATTATCAGCAGCTGCTGACGGCCGTGACCCGCAACCTGTCCATGGGCTGCATGCTGACCTATCGCGGCAACCGCAAGGAAGATCCCAAGACCGGCCGCCATCCCGACGAGAACTACGCCCGCGAGGTCATGCAGCTGTTCAGCATCGGCCTGCTGGAGCTGGAGCCGGACGGCGCCGTCAGGATGGTGAACGGCGCGCCGGTGGAAACCTATGACAATGCCGACGTGCAGGGCCTGGCCAAGGTCTTCACCGGCTGGGACATCAACGGCCCGGAAACCGATGTGGAGTTCCACCGCCGGCCCATGGCCCTGAACAACGGACTGCATTCGCTGGCTGAAAAGCGCTTCCTGGGCGCGGTGGTGCCGGCCGGCACCGACGGCCACCTGTCGCTCAAGCGCGCCATGGACGTGATCTGCGCCCATCCCAACGTCGGGCCCTTCATCGGCACCCAGCTGATCCAGCGGCTGGTCACCAGCAATCCCAGCCACGCCTATGTGGCGCGCGTCTCCGCCGCCTTTAATGATGACGGCAGCGGCACGCGCGGCAACCTGAAGGCGGTGGTGCGCGCCATCTTGCTGGATCCCGAGGCGCGCGACCCCGACCTGGCCGCCCCCGGCTGGGGCAAGGTGCGCGAACCCATCGTGCGCTTTGCGGCCTGGGCGCGGGCTTTCGGCGCCACCTCCAACAACGGCGCCTGGGCCATGCCGGACACCACCGACAACACGATCCGGCTGGCCCAGAGCCCGATGCGTTCGGCCAGCGTCTTCAATTTCTTCCGGCCGCGCTACGTGCCGCCGGTGACGGAACTGGCGCGCCAGCACCTGGTGGCGCCGGAACTGCAGATCACCGACGAGACCAGCATCGCCGGCTACCTGAACTTCCTGGCCATCTATGTGGACCGGGGCTGGGAGGATCTGCAGACCCCCTACACCGCCGAGATCGCGCTGGCCCAGGATCCGTCCGCGCTGGTAGCGCGGGTGGCGCTGCTGCTGGCGGGCGACGCCTATTCCGCCGAGACCGCTGGCGCCATCGCGCGGGCCGTGGCAACCATACCCGCGGGCCGGCCGCGCGACCGGGTGCGCGCCGCCATCATGCTGGTGGCCGCCAGCCCCGAATACCTGGTGCAGAAATGAAGAGCTCCCGCTCCGATGCGCAAACGAGCCGCCGCGAATTCCTGCTGCGCGCCTGCGCGCTGGGCGCCACCGGGGCCGCCGCGCCGCTGGCGCTGAACCTGGCGGCCCTGGGCGCGGCGGCCGCGCAATCGGCGCCAGCTTCTTCCTACAAGGCGCTGGTCTGCGTGTTCCTGTATGGCGGAAACGACCCCTACAACTCGCTGGTGCCCTACGACGCGGCTTCATACAAGGCGTATGCCCAGGCGCGCACCGACATCGCGCTGCCGCGCGACGCCCTGCAGGCCACCGCGCTGCGCGGCAAGCAGCCCGCGCCCGGCGGCGTGCAGTTTGCACTGGCCCCGTCGCTGGCGCCGCTCAAGCCCTTGTACGAAAGCGGCGACATGGCGGTGCTGCTGAACATAGGCCCGCTGGTCGTGCCCACGTCCAAACAGGAATACATAGGCGCGCGCGTGCCCTTGCCGCCCAAGCTGTTCTCGCACAACGACCAGCAGTCGTACTGGCAGGCGCTGGCGCCGGAAGGCGCCGCGTCGGGCTGGGCCGGAAGGCTGACGGACCTGTACGCCGATGCCAACGCGCAACGCACCTTCACGGGCATTACCGCGGGCGGCAGCAGCGTGCTGCTGGCCGGGCGCAAGATCGCCGGATACCGCGTGGGCATCCATGGTTCCACGCAGATAGACCTGCTGACCCGCGACATGTATGGCTCCAGCGCCTGCACCGCCTTGCTGCGCCAACTGATCACGCAGCCGCGCGAGCATCTGATGGAACGCGAGATGTCGCGCATCGCCGCGCAGTCCATCGACGCCGACACGCGCCTGCGCGCAGCGCTTGCGGACGTGGCCGTGCCCGGCGATTTCTCATCGCCACTCGCGCAGCAGTTGAAGATCGTCGCCCGCATCATCGCCGCCAGGCAGGCGCTGGGCGCGCGCCGCCAGGTCTTCTTCGTGTCGCAGAACGGCTATGACAATCACGCGGGCCTCAACGACACCCACCCCGCCCTGCTCAAGGAACTGGGCCAGGCCCTGGCCGCGTTCCAGCAGGCCTTGTCGGCGATAGGCGTGGCCGACCAGGTGACCACCTTCACCGCATCCGAATTCGGCCGCACCCTGGGTTCCAACGGCAACGGCTCGGACCATGGCTGGGGCTCGCACCACTTCGTGCTGGGCGGCGCCGTCCAGGGCGGCCGCTACTACGGCAGCCATCCGGAAATCGCCCTGGACGGCCCTGGCTTCGTCGACAACGGCCGCCTCTTGCCCACCCTGGCCGTGGACCAGTTGGGCGCGTCCCTGGGCGCCTGGTTCGGCGCTGGCCGCGAGGATCTGGGCCTGGTGTTCCCGAACCTGCGGCGCTTCGACGCGCAGGCGCTGGACCTGCTGCCGCGCGCCTAGGGCCGCGCCGGCAGCGGCGGACTCATAGCTGCCGCGCCTGTTCGCGCAGCAGGTACTTCTGGATCTTGCCCGTGGCGGTCTTGGGCAGCGGGCCGAACACGAAGGTGCGCGGCACCTTGAAGCCCGCCAGCCGGGTGCGGCAGAAGCCGGTCAATTCGTCCGCGCTTGCCGCGCAGCCGTCCTTCAGCGTGACGAAGGCGCAGGGCGTCTCGCCCCATTTGGCGTCGGGCCGCGCCACCACCGCCGCTTCCAGCACGGCGGGGTGCGCGTACAAGGCATCCTCGACCTCTACCGTCGAGATGTTCTCGCCGCCGGAAATGACGATATCCTTGGCGCGGTCCTTGATCTGCATGTAGCCATCCGGGTGCACCACGGCCAAATCGCCGGTATGGAACCAGCCGCCCGCGAAGGCCTCGGCGGTGGCCTGGGGGTTCTTCAGATATCCCTTCATCAGCGTGTTGCCGCGCATCATGATTTCGCCCACGGTGACGCCGTCCGGCGGCACGGGGTCCAGGGTGGCGGGATCCAGCACGCGGACCTGTTCCATCGTGTGCTTACGCACGCCGATGCGCGCCTTGAGCGCGGCCTGTTCCTCCAGCGGCAGATCGCTCCAGGCCTCGTGCCAGGCGCAGCTGATCGACGGACCATAGCTCTCGGTCAGGCCATACAGGTGCGTCACGTCTATGCCCAGTTCATCCATCGCCGCAATCACGGCGGCCGGCGGCGGCGAGCCGCCCGTAAGCACCTGCACCGGACGCGAGGCGCGGCGTTTGATTTCTGGCGGGCTGTTGATGAGCATGCCCAGCACCACCGGCGCGGCGCAGAAATAATCGACCCCGTGCGCCTGGATGGCATCGAAGACGGCGCCGGCCTCGACCCGCCGCAGGCACACGTTGGTTCCGGCCAGCAGCGCAATGGTCCAGGGAAAACTCCAGCCATTGCAATGGAACATCGGCAAGGTCCACAGGTACACGGCATGCTGGCGCATGTCGCAGGCCAAGGCGTTGCCCATCGCATTCAGGTAAGCGCCGCGATGGTGGTACAGCACGCCCTTGGGGCTGCCGGTGGTGCCGGAGGTGTAGTTCAGGCACAGCGACTGCCATTCGTCCGCCGGCCAGGGGAATCCGGCCTGCGCATCGCCCAACGCCAGCAGCGCCTCGTAGCTCATTTCCCCGATCAGCTCGCCCGGCCCGCCGTACTCGGGGTCGTCGATGTCCACCACCCGGATCGGCCTGCGGATCTTGGCCAGCGCCTGCGCCATGACGGGCGCGTACTCGCGGTCCGTCAGCAGCACCGTCGCGGCGCCGTGCTCCAGGATGAAGGACAACGTTTCCGCGTCCAGTCGGGTATTCAGGGCATTGAGCACCGCGCCGGCCATGGCGACGCCGAAATGGGCTTCGTACAGCGCCGGGATGTTGGGCGCCATCACGGCTACCGTATCGCCAGGCCGCACGCCCAGGCGCGCCAGCCCGCTGGCCAGCTGGCGGCAGCGCGCGTAGGTCTGTCGCCAGCTCTGGCGCAGCGCGCCGTGGATGATGGCGGTGCGCTCCGGATAGACCTTGGCCGCGCGCTCGATGAATGTCAGCGGAGTAAGCGCCAGGTGGTTGGCGCTGTTGCGTGCGATATCCAGGACATGATGGTCGGGTGTGTCGGCGGGCATCGGAGTCTCACAGAGGCGAAACGCTCACCGCGCCCTTCAGGCGGCGGCTTGCGGGGACAGGCCGCGCAGCGTGGCGCGCAGCAGGGAATCGCTCAGGTCCGCGTCCGCCTGCATCAAGCGCCGCAGCAGGCGGTCAGGGCTGTCGCCGGAAGTTTCCAGATGCCAGCCGTACAGGTGCAGTCCGTTCAGCACGTAGGCATCGTCCAGGCCTTCCAACACCGCTTGCCGGCGCGGCGCGCGCGCGGACGGCGGCAAGGCATTGTCGGCGCAGTCCGCCACCAGGATGGAAGTCGGCTTGGAAAAGTAATCCGCCACCCGCGCGCGGGCTTGCTCCAGCCGGCGCAGCGCCGCGGCATCCAGCGGTTCATCCGCCAGACGCACTTTGAGCAGCACGTTGCGCTGGTCAAGTTCGACGATGTGCAGGTCTTTCTCGACCCAATCCGCATGGACCGGCACGTTCTTGCGGCGGAAGACTTCCGCGGCCGCCAACCCCGCTCCCAGGCCTTCGCCGGCAAGCAGCTGCTTGAAGAAATCCCGCTCGGCCATCGTGCGATCCAGTTCCTGCAGCTCCAGGTCAAGCGCATGGCGTTCGCGCAGGCACTGCGCGCGGCGAGCGTGCAATTGCTCGTCGGCCGCGCCGCGTTGCAGATCCAGCCACGCCGCCAGGCGCACGCCGCTGCGCTGGCCCAGGCGTTCTATGCAGCGGCGCAATTCCCGCAGGAACAGCGCCGCGCCCGCCTCGTCCTGGGCCAACCCCGGCGCCAGCGCCGGCAGCAGCAGCAGGCGGCCGGGCGGTTCGCTGGCGTAGCTGGCCAGCGTCATGCCCGACCCTGTCTCCAGAATGCTCGCGCCCGGCGCCGCAGACAAGGTCGCGCCAGGCTGGAAACAGCGCGCGGCTTCAGTGAAGAGCGTGCGGAAAGGCTCGCCCGCCTGCCGTGGCGCGGCGTCGCCCTCGATCGCCTGGCTGCTCACCGTCCTGGGCAGGAGAGGCTCGGACCAATCGTAGGGAAGGATGTCTTGCAGGGTATGCACGCCCACCGTGCGCGGCGCGGGCACCAGGACGACCAGCGTGCCGCCCGCGCCCAGCAGGCGTTTGAACTGCTCGCGCCAGTGGCGGCTGGTGGCCAACAGCCATTCCGAGGCGCCCACGCCCAACACCGGCGGATCGGTGCGTTCGCAGGCGGCCTCCAGCACCGGGTACAGCCCGGCGGGATCCCATATGAGCACGTCCGCCCGGTCCAGCGACGCGGGCTGATCAAAGGACAGGACGGCATCCAGGCCATGGGGCGCGAGTGCCAACGCAAGGTCGAGCGTAGAAATATTCATATCGCTAATCCGTACTTGACTTTCGAAATCAATATATCATAAAGTCTAGTTAACTAGACAAATATACAAATCCTATATACATATCCCGGAACCCAGCTGTCATGTCCACTATTACGAACGTACGCAGCGAGCCCCCCGTCGCCAGCCCCGTGGCGCTGGACCGGGACTCCCCTCTGCCGCTCTATGTGCAGATCAAGCGGCGCGTGCTGATGATGATCCTGAATTGGCAGCAGGAAAGCGACCGCTTCCACACTGATCATGAGCTGAGCGAGCAATTCGACGTCAGCCGCATGACGGTGCGGCAGGCCATCCAGGAACTGGTGGACGAGGGCTATCTGCGGCGGGTCCGCGGGTCCGGCACCTTCGTCTGCGCCCCCAAGATCGACGAGCAGTTCAGCCCGGCCATGGACTTCATCGACCAATGGTCGGCGCACGGCCGCCCCCTCAGCCTGCGGGTGCTGCACTGCGCCCAGGAGCCCGCCTCCAACGCCGTGGCGCGCGAGCTGGACGTGGCGCCGGGCACGCCGGTCTGGAGCATTCTGCGCCTGCGCACGGTTCAGCAGGTGCCGATTTCGATCGACTACCGCTATGTGCGCGTCGACCGCATCCCGCACATCGACGCCCGCCAGGCCGAGGCCGGTTCCCTGCTGGAACTGATCGGCCGCCAGGTCGAGCTGGCCTACGGCAACCTCAAGATCGAAGGCGGCGCGGTGCAGGCCGAACATGCCGACTACCTCAGCCTGCTGCCCGGAGACCCGGTGCTGACGCGGCACCTCGTGTATTTCGACAAACAGGATCGGCCGGTCATGTCCGGCCTGTCCCACTACCGCGCGGACCAGGTCCGGTACTCGGTGCGCGTGCCGCTGCAGAACGGCGCAGGCAAGACGGACCAGGTGTCGGACTCGCTCGAGTTCCGCAACCCCTCAGGCGTAGGGGACTAGCCCGACTACGTTTTCGCTGTTCGTGGAAGTTGCTGCACACCCCAAATCCCGCATCAGGTACAGGAGTAGCACCATGACTTGCATAAAGACGTTTCTGGAGTTCTCGCGGCGCGCAGCCATCGCGCTGCCGGCCGCCGCGCTGATGCTGGGCATGCACGCCGCCAGCGCGCAGGACGCGGTACGGATCGGGTCCATCCTGTCCGTGACCGGTCCCGCCGCCTTCCTCGGCGAAGACATGAAGGCCGGCATGGAAATGGCCATCGACGACATCAACGCCGCCGGCGGCATCGGCGGCAAGAAGGTCGAATGGGTGTTCTACGACGCCGAGAGCCAGACCGCCAAGGCGATCAACGCCACCAAGCGCCTGCTGTCCCAGGACAAGGTCGACATCATCGTCGGCGGCGGCAACATGAGCGGCATCGCCATGGCCATGGTGCCGATGGTCGACAAGGCCGCTACCCCCTTCATTTCCACCGAAGGCTCGATGCAGATCGTGATGCCGGTGGCGGAACGCAAGTACGTGTTCAAGAGCACCGTGGACGACGACCAGGTGATCGACCGGGTGCTGGACTACTTCGACAAGAAAGGCATCAAGCGCGCCGCCCTGCTGGCCGACAACAGCGGCTTCGGCCAGAGCGCCGTCGAGCAGATGAAGCGGCTGGCCGCCAAGCGCGGCATCGACATCACCTATGAATCCTTCAACCCCGCCGACACGGACCTGACTCCGCAGCTCACGCGCATCAAGAACGCGTCGGTGCAGGCCATCATCTGCTGGACCGTGACCCCGGCCGGCGTGGTGTTCATCAAGCAGGCCCAGCAACTGGGCCTGGACAAGCTCACGCTGGTGCACAGCTACGGCTTCGTCGACCAGCGCTACATGAAACTGGCGGGCGACTCGGTCAAGGACCTGCTGCTGGTCAGCGTCAAGTTCCCGGTGGGCCAGGATCTGCCCGACGCCGACCCCATCAAGACCCGCATCGTGGACCTCAGCAAGCGCTTCGAGGCCCGCTACAAACGCAAGCCCAACCAGTTCGTGGCCCAGACCTACGACGCCATGATGCTGGCCCGCGCCGCCCTGGAAAAAAGCGGCGGCGACAAGGAAAAGACCCGCGAACAGCTGACCGCCATCACCGGCTACCAGGGCGTGGGCGGGGTCTTCAATTTCTCGCCCCAGCGCCACTCCGGCCTGGACAAGGACGACATCGTCATGCTCGGCTACCGGGACGGTCAATTCCGGCTGGCCGACTACAAGTAAGCAGTCCATCTCCGCAACCTCCACTCACGCGCGCCGCCGGCGCGGCAAACCTGGGAGTGCAGTCATGAACGTAGCAAGCGCCGAGCCGCGTACCATCCTGGACGATCCGGAAAGCATCTTTCCGCTGGACCTGGACACCCGGATCCCCAAGATCCGCGATCTCTACCACCTGGCGACGGTCAAGCAGTGGGACCCGCGCACCGACATCGATTGGCATTTGTTCGATGCCTCGCAGTACACGCCTGAACAGCGCTATGCGGCCCGACAGTACTGGAGCCGCCGCGCCTGGAGCGAGTACGGCGCCATTTCGGAAAGCCCTGCCTTGCAGATCCGCTTCTGCCACGATAAGTGCGAGCCCGACCTGCGGCTGTTCTTCACCATCCGCTCGCAGGAAGAAAGCCGCCACGCGGAGGCCTGCTTTCGCATGGCCGAAGCCCTGGGCGGCTACATGGAACAGCCGGCCCAGGCCGCGTACCAGGGTTCGGTCGCCACCCACGGCGTGCGCAAGATGGCGCTGGACCCCGAGGTGTCGGTCGAGGCGATCCTTGCGGCCCTGGTCTGCGCCGCCGAGGAAATCGCGTTCGACGTCTTCCGCCACCTGGTGGAGATCACCCGCGATCCCGTCGCCAAGCAGATCTGCGCCCGCATCATGCGCGACGAGGTGCGGCACTGCGCGTTCGGCTGGCGCTTCCTCGACCATCGCATTCCGCAGATGTCGCCCGCCGAGATCAAGGTGGTGGAGAACGCCGTGATCAACATGATGGAAAAAGTCGAGCTCAACGGCTACCACAGCGCGTGGCTGGCGCCCGACAATCCGGCCTCGCGCGCCGAGATGGAGGTGGACCGGGTCACCTGGGAAGCCGGCCTGGGCTCCACGGTCGAGGAACTGGAGAAGCCCCTGTTCGTGGAAACGGTGCAGCGCGTGCGGCGCCAGATGGAGCCCTGGGGCGTGCACCTGCCCTTGCTGCATCACCCGAAGATCGGCGAATTCTGAATCCAAGGACCTGTCATGAACGCAGCTACGACCAGAATTCCCGTTGAGCGCCGCTTCCCGCTGACGCTCAAGCAGTCCATCACCTCGATCCGCGAACTGTACGAAACCGGCAAGCAGCAGCGCTGGGCGCCCGAAACCGACATTCCGTGGGCCAGCTTCGACATCGGCGCGCTCGACGCCCGGACCCGTGACGCGGCCCGCCTGACCTGGAGCCGCCGCGCCTGGGTGGAATACGCGGGCTTGAGCGAAACGCCGGCGCTGCTGGTGCGCCTGTGCCTGGAGAGCGGCCGCGAATCCGATCCCAAGTACTTCCTCACCGTGCGCAACACCGAGGAAGCCTGGCAGATCGAGTGCTTCCACCGCTACGCCACGCTGTTGGGCGGCTACCTGAACCGCCCGCCCAGCCCGCAGCAGGAAGCCATCTTCAACCAATGCCGGCACCGCCAGGTGCTGGACGCCGCCTGCCATGCCGACGCCTTCTTCACCGCGCACGCGGCGGTCGAAGACGGACTGGAACTCGAACTGTTCCGGGCCTACCTGGAGAACGCCCGCGAGCCCGTGGCGCGCCGCATCCTGGAGCAGTGCGTGCAGGCCAAGGAACGCCACGCCACCTTCGGCTGGCTCTACGTCGCGGAACGCGCCGCCGCCTGGTCCGACGCCGACCGCAACGCCGTGGCCGGGGCCGTGTCGGGCTATCTGAACGAGGTCGAACTGCGGGGCTATCACTGCCCCTGGCTGGCCGAACCCGATGGTCCCGAAAGCCAGGCCAACGCCCTGACGGCCGCAGCCGGCCTGGGCGCCGTATCCGCCGACAAGGAATACGAGATCCTGTGGTCGTACCTGGAAACGGTGACGCGGCGCCTGGCCGAATTCGGCGTCGAGCTGCCGGGCATCGCGCTGGCTGCGCGCCGGCCCAACTGAGCCAGCACGGGACCCCGCCATGGATATGTCCGCGCAAATCGTCCAACTGCTCGTCGCCGGGATCACCACCGGCAGCATCTACGCCATCGTGGCGGTGGGGTTCAACGTCATTTTCAAGAGCACCGACGCCATCAACTTCGCCCAGGGCGAATGGGTCATGATGGGCGGCATGGTGGCGGCGGCCTGCTACGCGGTGGCCGAACTGCCGCTATGGCTGTCCTGTCTGGCGGCGGTAGCCCTGGTGGCCCTGGCGGGCGGCCTGTCCGAACGCCTGGTGATCCATCCGCTGAAGAAGCCCGCGCCGCTGCTGGTGACGCTGCTGAGCATCGGCCTGGCCATCTGCACCAAGAGCCTGGTGATGCTGGGGCTGGGCAAAACGCCCATGGGCTATCCCGCGTTTTCCGGCGACGCGCCCGTGCCGCTGGCGGGCGCGCAGATTCCGCCGCAAAGCTTCTGGGTGATGGGCGTGGCGCTGGTCTTCATGCTGGGGACGCACTTCTTCTTCGAGCGCACGCTGTTGGGCAAGACCCTGCGCGCCACGGCCATCGACCGCGACGCCGCCGCCCTGGTCGGCATCAACGTGCGGCGTTCGGTAACCGTGGCCTTCGTGCTGGCGGCGCTGGCCGGCGGCATCGCCGGCGTGATCATCGCGCCGCTGACCTTCACCTCCTATGACCACGGCACCATGCTCGGCTTCAAAGGCTTCAGCGCAGCCATGCTGGGCGGGTTGGGCAGCCTGCAGGGCGCCTTGCTCGGCGGCCTGCTGCTGGGCGTGATCGAGGCGCTGGGAGGCGGCCTGATTTCCTCGCAGTACAAGGATGCGCTGTCCTTCATCGTGCTGTTGCTGGTGCTGTTCTACCGTCCCCAGGGCTTGCTGGGCAAAGCCGAAATCAACAAGGTCTGAAGGGGGTGAAGATGAAATCAGAAATCCACCCGCACGGGGACGGCGGACACCGCGACCTGCGTATCCTGCTGGCGCTGTGGGGCCTTTTCCTGCTGTTTCCGCTGGTGGCGCCGAACAGCTACGCCGTGGGCCTGGCGGTGACGTTCAGCATCAACCTGATGCTGATCGCCAGCCTCAACCTGCTGATGGGCTACTGCGGGCAGATCTCCATGTGCCAGGCCGGCTTCTTCGGCCTGGGCGCCTATGTCAGCGGCGCCTTGTCGGCCAAGTACGGCGTTCCGGCGCTTGCCAGCATCCCGGCCGCGCTGGCGGTCGCAAGCACGGCGGCGCTGCTCATCGCCCTGCCCGTGCTGCGGCTGCGCGGACATTATCTGGCGATGGCCACGTTGGGATTCAACGCCATCCTGTCGGTGCTGTTCGTCGAACTGGTGGACTTTACCGGCGGCCCCAACGGCCTGTCGGGGGTCGAGCCCATCACCGTCGCAGGCTACGCCTTCGATACCGACCGCCGCTTCTTCTACCTGGCCTGGGCCGCCGGCCTGCTGCTGATGTGGGGCTTCCTGAACCTGACCCGCTCGCGCATCGGCCGCGCCATGATCAGCGTGGCCGGCAGCGAGGTCGGCGCGGCCAGCCTGGGCATCAACACCTATGCGCTGAAGGTGGCGATCTTCGTGCTCTGCGCCGCGGTGGCGGCCCTGGCGGGAACTTTCTACGTGCACTTCAACCAGTTCGCGTCGCCGGAGACCTTCAGCTTCTCGGCCTCGGTGCTGCTGCTGGTCATGGTCGCGGTCGGCGGCTGGGGCAAGTATTGGGGACCGCTGTTCGGCGCGCTGGTCTATACCGCCGTACCGGAGTTGCTGCGCGCCTTCCATGACGTCGAACTGCTGCTGTTCGGGCTGGGCATGATCCTGGTCCTGATGTTCTTTCCGGGAGGACTGGCGGGACTGGCGCAGCGGCTGTGCCGGCGTCCCAGAAGCTTGCCGGCTACCCCGGTGACGGCAACAAAGGGCAAGGTGCGCCATGGCTGATCACGATTTCCTGTCGGTGCGGGACCTGGGCATCAACTTCGGCGGACTGGCCGCGCTTGCCGACCTGTCCTTCGACCTGAAGCAAGGCCAGATCAAGGGCCTGATCGGCCCCAACGGCGCGGGCAAGAGCACCTTGTTCAATATCGTCGCCGGCCTGCTGCATCCAGGGCGCGGCGAGGTGTGCTTTCGCGGCCGCCCGGTACGCGGCCTGCCGCCGCACCAGCGCGTCAGGCTGGGCATCGCCCGCACCTTCCAGAACCTGCAGATCTTCAAGGACCTGACGGTGCTGGAGAACGTCATGGTGGGCTGCCATGCGCGCTTCGGCTCCGGCCTGTGGGCCTGCATGCTGCGCACGCCCAGGCAGCGCCGTGACGAACGGCAGATGCGCGACATCGCAATGCAGCGGCTGGAGCAGCTGCACCTGGCCCGCCACGCCGACGTGCTGGCCGCGGACCTGAGCTTCGGCCAGGCCAAGATCCTCGAAATCGCGCGCGCCCTGGCCGCCGACCCCACCCTGCTGCTGCTGGACGAGCCCGTCGCCGGCGTGCCGCATGCCGAAGTGGCACAGGTGGCGCAGGTCATACGCGAAGTGAACGCCAGCGGGGTGACCGTGCTGCTGGTCGAGCACAACATGAGCTTCGTCATGCAGCTGTGCGACGACATCCTGGTGCTGAACTACGGCCGCAAGATCGCCGAAGGCCGGGCCGACGCGGTGCGCGCCGATCCCCTGGTGCTGCAGGCCTATCTCGGGGAGGACATGCCCGATGCTTGAAATCACCAACCTGTGCGCCTCGTATGGCGCGGGCGACGTGCTGCGCGAAACCAGCCTGGAGATTCCCGCCGGGCAGATCGGCTGCCTGCTCGGCGCCAACGGCGCCGGCAAGACCACGGTCATGCGCAGCCTGAGCGGTCTGCTGCGGCCCCTGCGCGGCAGCGTCCGCTTCGAAGGGGAAGCGATCGAGACGCTGACCGCGGACCGCATCGTCGACCGCGGCATCGTGCTGGTGCCGGAAGGCCGGCGCGTGTTCGCGCCCCTGTCGGTCAGCGAAAACCTGGAGATGGGCGGCTACAAGCTGCTGAAGCAGCGCCGCCAGACGGAGTTCCGCCGCAATCTCGACTTCGTCCTGGACCTGTTCCCGCGGCTGTCCGAACGCGCCCGCCAGCCCGCCGGAACGTTGTCGGGCGGCGAACAGCAGATGGTTGCGATAGGCCGGGCGCTGATGAGCAGCCCGCGCCTGCTGATGCTGGACGAACCCTCCATGGGCCTCGCGCCCCTGGTCGTGAAGGACATCTTCCTGTCGCTGCGGCGGCTCAAGCAGGAAGGGCTGACGCTGTTCATCGCCGAACAGAACGCCAGGCTGACCTTGAGCGCCGCGGACTACGGCTACGTGCTGCAGGAAGGCCGGGTGGCGTATTCGGGCAGCGCCCAAGCGCTGCGCGACGATACACGGGTACAGGCTGCCTACCTGGGCGCCTGACAGGAGACAGGTGAAGCGATGACGTGTTCTTCCCAGGAGCAGGCGATCGATCCGGAGCAGGAAGCGCAGTACAACCTGCGCGCCCGGCATCCCGAACGCGAGGAAATCTACTTTACCTATGCGCGCCGCAGCGCGGACACGCGCAGCCGGCCCGAGGCCCGCCTGGACCTGCGCTTCGGCCAGCGGGCTTCCAGCGTGCTGGACCTGTTCGTGCCCGAACATGTGCCGGCGCCGCCGCTGCTGGTCTTCATCCACGGCGGCTACTGGCGCGCCCTAGACAAGCACGGCTTTTCGTTCATCGCCGACGAGTACCTGGCGCGCGGCGTGGCGGTGGCGCTGCCCAACTACACGCTGGCGCCGCACGCCAGCGTCTCCGACATCGTCGACGAGGCTTGCACAGCCGTGTCCTGGCTGACCGCCCAGGGAGAACGCCACGGCTACGACGCCAGCCGCATCGTGCTGTCCGGCCACTCCGCCGGCGGACACATGGCCGCCAGGGCCTTGTGCCGCGACCTGGTTCCCGCCCTGGCGGGTCGGATACGCGGCTACGTCGGGCTGAGCGGGCTGTTCGATCTGGAGCCGCTGCTGCGCACTTCCATCAACCGCGATCTCCATATGAGCGTGTCGGAAGCCCGCAACCTGGGGCTGTACCAGCGCGCCGCGCTGTACCAAGTCCCCATGGTGTTCGCGGCCGGCGCCCTGGAAACCGAGGGCTTTCGCGGGCAGAGCCGGGATTTTTCACAGCATTGCGCCAGCCACGGCTACCAGGTCGAAAACCTGGTGGTGCCGCAACGCAACCATTTCGATCTGCTGACCGATTTCGCCGGCGGCGGCTATCCGCTGTTCAACAAGACGCTCGATCTGCTGCTGCCCGGCGCGGGCCGGGCCTGATCTTTCACGAGGAGTCCACATGGCAGGCCAACCACTCAATCCCGCGGGCGTCTGCGCCCCCTTGGGTCCCTATAGCCAGGGCGTGCTGACCGAAGGCGCCGGGCGCTGGCTGCACATTGCCGGCCAGGTGGGAGTATCGTCCGAGGGCGAGCTCGCAGCTGGCTTCGAAGCCCAGGCCCACGCTGCCTGGCGCAACATCCAGGCCATGCTGGAGGCCGCGGGGATGAATGCGGGCGACCTGGTCAAGGTCGTAACCTACATCACCGACGAAAGCCAGCTGCCGCAGCTCGGCCCCGTCAGGCTGGCCTATCTGGGCGAGGCCCGTCCCGCCGCGACGCTGGTCGTGGTGCGGGCCCTGGCGCGACCGGAATGGCTGATCGAAGTGGAAGCGTCGGCGTACAAGCCTGCATGACCCCCGCGGCGGCAACGCCCGAAGGAGAGTGAGCATGTTCGAGGACCTACGCAACAAGCGGGCCCTGGTGACCGGCGCCTTCGGCGGACTGGGCGCGGAATTCGCGCGCACCCTGGCCGCCGCCGGCGCGCACGTGGCCCTGGCCGGACGCAGGCTGCAGGCCGGCGAGCAACTGGCCGCGGAACTGGCCGCCGCGGACCGGCGCAGCTGCGCCATCGCGCTGGACGTGACCCAACCCGACAGCGTCGCAGTCTTGTTCGATGCCGCGTCCGAGAGACTGGACGGCGCCATCGACATCCTGGTCAACAACGCCGGCATCACCACTACCCGTCCGGCGCTGGAACATACCGAGGCCGATTGGAGCGACGTGATCGACGTCAACCTGAACGGCACCTGGCGCGTGGCGCAGGCTGCCGGCCGCCACATGCAGGAGCACGGCGGCGGCAGCATCATCAACATCGCCTCCATCCTGGGGCTGCGCGTGGCTCAACAGGTGCCTGCCTACGCTGCCTCCAAGGCCGCGCTGATCCAGCTGACGCAGGCCCTGGCGCTGGAATGGGCGCGCCACGGCATCCGCGTCAATGCGCTCGCGCCCGGCTATATCGAAACCGACCTGAACCGCGAATTCTTCGCCAGCGACGCGGGACAGGCGCTGATCCGACGCGTGCCGCAGCGCCGGCTCGGACAGGCGCGGGAGCTGTCCGCCCCGCTGCTGCTGCTGGCTTCCGACGCCTCTTCCTTCATGACCGGTTCCGTCCTGGTCGTGGACGGCGGACATCTCATTTCCACGCTCTGACCCCGGGACGCAATATGGACTTCAGCCTCACGCCAGAAATCGAAAGCTACCGCCTGCGCATCAAGGACTTCGTCGAGACGCACATCCTGCCGGTGGAGGCCGACCCTGCCTCCTACGACGAACACGAGAACATCCGCGAGGAAGTCTTGCAGCCGCTGCGCCGCCGCGCCCGCGAAGCCGGGCTGTGGGCGCTGCAGATGCCGCGCGAACGCGGCGGCCAGGGGCTGTCGCGCGTCGGCATGGCGGCCTGCTACGAAGAAATGAACGTGTCGATCTTCGGCCCCGTGGTGTTCAACAGCGCGGCGCCCGACGACGGCAACATGATGGTGCTGGAGAAGGTCGCCACCGACGCGCAGAAGGCGCGCTGGTTGCAGCCCATCGTGGACGGCAAGGTACGCTCCTCGTTCGCCATGACCGAACCGCATCCGGGCAGCGGTTCGGATCCATCCATGATGCTCACCAGCGCCACCCTGCAAGACGGCAAGTGGCGCATCCACGGCAAGAAGTGGTTCATCACCGGCGCCGGCGTGGCGCAGCACTTCATCCTGATGGCCAAGACCTCGGACGATCCGCGCAAGGGCCTGACGGCCTTCCTCTTCGACGCGAACCAGCCCGGTTGGCGTATCGAACGGCGCATCCCCATCATGGGGCCGGAGGAACACGGCGGCCACTGCGAACTGGTGTTCGACGGGCTGGAAATCCCCGATGAAAACCGCCTGCTCGGCGTGGGCGACGGCCTGAAGGTCACGCAGATCCGCCTGGGACCCGCGCGGCTGACGCATTGCATGCGCTGGCTGGGACTGGCGCGCCGCTCCCTGGCCATCGCGCGCGACTACGTGGCGACCCGGCAGAGCTTCGGCACCGCGCTGGCCGAGCGCGAAGGCGTGCAATGGATGCTGGGCGAATGCGCCATGGCGATCGAGATCGGCCGCCTGTTGACGATGCGCGCCGCCGTCGCCCTGGACCAGGGCAGCTACGCGCGCAAGGAAGTCTCGATGGCGAAGATCGTCGTCTCCGAAACGCTGCACAAGGCGGTCGATACCGCCATCCAGCTGACCGGCGCGCGCGGCTATTCGCGCGATACGGCCTTGGCCTGGATCTACCGCTACGCGCGCCAGGCGCGGCTGGTCGATGGGGCATCCGAAGTGCACAAGATGGTGCTGGCGCGATTCCTGATGGACGAGGGCGACGAGTTCTGGCATTGGCAGGCGCAGGAACAGGCCGGGGCGCAATCGTGACGGGCGCGACAGTGGAGACGATTGCTGGCCAGGACGCGCTGGCCGCCTATCTGGTGCGTGCGGGCTATGCCGGGCAAGCCGGCGAAGTGGCGCTGCGCCGCCTGGCCGGCGGCCAATCGAATCCGACTTACATCGTGGCCACGGTCCGCGGCCAGTATGTGCTGCGCAAGCAGCCGGCGGGCAAGCTGTTGCCCTCGGCGCACGCCATCGACCGCGAGTTCCGGGTCATGCGGGCGCTGGAGCGCAGCGACGTGCCCGTGCCGCGCATGCTGGACTATTGCGCCGACGACAGCCTGCTGGGCACTCCCTTCTACCTGATGGACTATGTGCAGGGGCGCACCTTTGTCGACCCGACCCTGCCAGGCCTGGACCCGGCCGAGCGCGGCGCGATTTACGCCGAAACCAGCCGCGTGCTCGCGGCCCTGCATGAGCTGGACTACGTGGCCCTGGGCCTGGAAAGCTACGGCCGGCCCGGCAACTACTATGCCCGGCAAATCTCGCGCTGGACGCGGCAGTACCGCGAAAGCCGGCCCGCGGCGGACCTGCCCGCCATGGAGTCGCTGATCGACTGGCTGCCCCGCAACATTCCCGCCAGCGACGAAACGCGGCTGGTGCATGGCGACTTCCGCCTGGACAACCTGATCTTCCACCCCACTGAACCCCGCGCCCTGGCCTTGCTGGACTGGGAGCTTTCCACGCTGGGGCACCCGCTGGCGGACCTGGCCTATTACTGCATGTGCTGGCGAGTGTCGCCGCAGCTGTGGCGCGGCGTGGCCGGATCCGATCTCGGCGCGCTGGGGATCCCCACGGAGGACGAGGTCGTGGCGGCGTACTGCCGGGCGCGCGGGCTTGCCGGTGTCGCCGATTGGGGCTTTTACCTCGCTTACAGCTTCTTCCGCATGGCCGCCATCCTGCAGGGGGTCGCCGCGCGCGCCTCGGGCGGCAACGCGGCCGCCGACGACGCCCAGTCCATGGGCGCCAAGGTGGCGCCGCTGGCCGAGCTGGGGTGGGAGTGCGCGCGCAGCGGCGGCGCGGATTGAAGAACAGGATCAAAGGACCCGGCTAAGGAGCGGGGTCAAGGAGCCGGCCGCAGGCGGCCGGGCTGGCGCCCGGCGCGCAACCGCTCTATAACCTGATAATCGGGCCGGCACGGCAGCCGGACGCCTCCTACCTCCCCCGCCTCCATGACCCAGACCTGCTCCCTGGCGCTGCAGCCCGCCACCGAAGACGACCTGCCCTTCCTGCTTGCCCTGCGCAAGACCACCATGCACGAGCACCTGCGGCGCGCGGGCGCGCCGCAGGACGACGACTACCATCTGGCCCGCATCCTCTACCGCTTCGAGGACGCCCGCATCGTCTGGCTGGACGGCCGGCCCGCCGGGCTGTTCAAGCATGGCCGGGACGCGGCCAGCTGGCGCATCGTGCAGATCCAGATCGACCCCGCCTTCCAGGGCCGCGGGCTGGGCCGCCGCCTGCTGGAAGGCGTGCTGGACGAGGCCGACGCCGAAGGCATCCCGGTCACCCTGAGCGTGCTGAAAGGCAACCCCGCCCGCCGCCTGTATGAAGCGCTGGGCTTCACCCCCGTGGAGGAAACCGAACTGGAACACGAAATGCGTTACGAACCCGGCGCGGTCCGGCCGGCAGGCTGACCCTTTGCAACTTCTTTCCGCCCGGCGGGAATAAAGCCCGGGCCGGCAGCGTCTGTAGAGGGCAGTCCCCCACTTTCCCTATCTACGTACGAGGCAAACCATGCGCAAACACATCGCCGCAGCCCTGGCCATCTCCGCCGCCGCCCTGTTTTCGGCCGGCGCCCAGGCCCAGGCCGTCAAGACCCAGGACGGCATGCTGGTCAACAGCGCCGGCATGACGCTTTACACCTTCGACAAGGATGCCGGCGGCAAGAGCGCCTGCAATGACCAGTGCGCCAAGATCTGGCCGCCCGTCATGGCCAGCGCCGACGCCAAGCCCATGGGCGACATGACCGTCATCACCCGCGACGACGGCAGCAAGCAATGGGCCAGCAAGGGCAAGCCGCTGTACACCTACGCCAAGGACGCCAAGGCCGGCGACAAGACGGGCGACAACTTCAAGGAAGTCTGGCACGTCGCCAAGCCCTGAGACCGTGTCCGCCAGCAAACGCAGCAATCCATGCGCGCCGAAGACGAAGCCCTGATCCTGGCCTGCATCCCCAGCCTGCGGCGCTACGCTCGCGGGCTGACGGGCGACCCCCACCGGGCCGACGACCTGGTCCAGGACACGCTGGAGCGCGCATGGAGCCGCTATTCGCGCTGGCAACGGCGCGGCGAGTTGCGCGCCTGGATGTTCGGCATCATGCACAACCATTTCATCGACGGCGTGCGCGCCAGCAGCCGGCGGGCCGAACAGACCGCCCTGGGCGAACTGCCGGACGCCCCGGTACGCGCCACGCAGACCGACCACCTGGAGGTGCGCGACCTGGACCGCTGCCTGCAAGCCCTGCCCGCCGAACAGCGGGAGGTATTGCTGCTGATCTGCGTGGAGGACCTGTCCTATCAGGAAACCGCCCGGATACTGGACGTGCCGATGGGCACGGTCATGTCGCGCCTGTCGCGCGCCCGCGAGAAGCTGGGCGCGCTGATGCAGGCGCGCGACACCGTCAGCAAGCTTCATCGCGTGAAATGACATGAACGAGAAACGCCTCCACGCAGTGCCCGGCGCGGGCACCCCGATTACCGAAGCCGACCTGCATGCCTATGCGGACGGCCAGTTGCCGCCGGCGCGCCGCGCCGAGGTCGAGACCTTCCTGGACGCGCATCCGCAAGACCAGGCCCGGGTCGACGAATGGCGCGAACAGCGGCGCCTGCTGCACGCCATGCTGGACCCGGTGCTGGACGAGCCGCTGCCGCTGCGCCTGCCCCTGGCGCGGCCCGCCAACCCCTGGCCCTGGCGCGCGCTGGCCGCGGGCGTGGCGATCGCTGCCATCAGCGCCAGCGCTGCCTGGATCACCCGCGGCGCCATGGATGCGCGCCATCTGCAAGCGGTGCTGGCCACCGCCAGCCCGGAGCGCGTCGCGGGCGGCTATGCCCAGCGCGCCGCCATCGCCCACGCGGTCTACGCGCCCGACATGGGCCGCCCCGTGGAAGTCGGCGCCGACAACGAAAAAGGCCTGGTCACCTGGCTGACCAAACGCATGGGCGCGACCATGCGCCCGCCGTCCCTGTCGCAGGCCGGCTATGAGTTGGTGGGCGGACGCCTGCTGCCCGGCGGCGCGGGGCCGGTTGCCCTCTTCATGTACGGCGCAGCCGATGGCCAGCGCCTGACCTTGTACGTCACCCGCGAGGCCGCGGGTGGGCAGACCGCCTTCCAGTTCACCCAGGAGGGCCCGGTACGGGTGTTTTATTGGGTCGAAGGCCAGTTCGGCTACGCGCTGTCGGGCGCAGTCAGCCGCGACGAGTTGCTGCGCGTGTCGCAAGAAGTCTACCAGCAGTTGCAGGGCTAGGGCGTATCCGCGCCTGCAGACGCCTGCCCCCGCCCGCCGGCGCGCTCGCGCGCCTCGTGCAGCATATGCAGCGTGATCTTGCGGACCTCGGCGCGGCTAATGCCGATATGCGAACGCAGCATGCGTGCCGCCTCGTCGGCGCGGCGCGCCAGCACCGCCCGCAAGATGGCCGCGTGCTCGTCGTAGGTGGCGTCGACGCGAAAATCCTTGGTGAAGTCCAGCCGCCGCACGATGCGTATCTTCTCGGTCACGTCGCGATGGATCTGCGCCATCTCGGGATTGCCGGCGGCGGCCACCAGCGCACAATGGAAGGCCTCGTCCAGTTGCGCCACCAAGCGTCCGTCCAGGATGCGCTGCCGCGGCGGCGCCAGCCACACGTCCTTCAGCGCGCCCAGAATGCCGGCCTCGTCCATGTGCTCGCGCGCGCACAGCCGTTCCACCGCGGCCTGCTCCAGCGCCACCCGCACGTCGTACAGCGCCTCGAAGCGTTCGAAGTCGAAGGGCCGCACCTGCCAGCCGCTGCGCGGCCGCGGCAGCACATAGCCCTCGCGCTCCAGCCGCGCCAGTCCCAACCGCACCGGCGTGCGGCTGACACCCAGTCGGGCCGCCACCTCGGCCTCGGTGAAGCGCTCGCCCGGCAGCACTCGGAAGTCGAACAGGTCGTCCTTCAGGCGCTGATAAACCTGATCGGCCAGCGAGCCGGCCAAGGCCGGCGCCTGGCGGATGGCCGGAGCGGCCTGCTCGGATTCCAGACGCATGCTCAAACCACGGGGCAGGTCGCGTCTTCGGCCAGCACGATGAGCGGGTCACCGGCGTTCACGGGTTTGCCCGGCACGCAGCGGATCGCGGCAACGGTGCCGGAAGCGGGCGCAATGACCGATAGTTCCATCTTCATGGCTTCGACCACCACCAGCGTGTCGCCGGCCGCAACGCTCTGGCCCACCTGAACCGGAATCTTCCAGATGTTGCCGCACATGTCGGCGCTGACCAGGCTTTCGCCTTCTTTCAATGCCGCCTCGGCTTCGGGCTCGGGCGCAGCCGCGTCCTGCTCCACCGCGGCATCCTCGCTTTTCCACAAGGCGACCTCGGCATCGAAGGCGCTCTTCTGGCGCATCTGGAACGCCGCAATGCTGTCGGCCTCTTGCGCCAGGAAGCGCTGGTGCGCGGCGAAGTCGAACACCTCTTCCTCGATGCGGATCGTGGCCCGGCCTTCGCGGAAGTCCTCGCGCAGCAGATCGAGCTCAGCCTCGGTCACCGGGTAGAAGCGCACCTGATCGAAAAAGCGCAGCAGCCAGGGCTTGCCGTCCTGGAACACCGGGTTCTTCAGGAACTTGTTCCAGATGGGCAAGGTGCGTCCGACCAACTGATAGCCGCCGGGCGAATCCATGCCGTAGATGCACATGTACACACCGCCTATGCCCACGGTACCTTCGGCCGTGAACGTGCGGGCCGGGTTGTACTTGGAGGTCAGCAGGCGGTGGCGCGGGTCTATCGGCACCGCGCAAGGCGCGCCCAGGTAGACGTCGCCCAGGCCCATGATCAGATAGCTGGCGTCGAACACGATATCGCGGACCTGCTTGCGGCTGGCCAGGCCGTTGATGCGCTGGATGAAGTCCACGTTGTTCGGCAGCCAGGGCGCGCTGGCGCGCACTGTTTCCTGATAACGCTGCACCGCGCCCAGCGTGGCCGAGTCCTCGAACGCCATCGGCAGATAGACCACGCGGGTCGGCACCTTGAGCGTGGCCACATCGGCCAGGCCGGTCTCGATCCGCAGCAGGCGCTCGATCAGCGCGCCTTGCAGGACAACGCGGCTGTCGTAGCGGATCTGCAGCGAACGCACGCCCGGCGACAGCTCCAGCACGCCGGCGATGGGATCGGCGCTAAGCGCCTCCATCAGCAGGTGGATGCGCATGCGCAACGCCAGATCCAGCACGTTGTCACCGTATTCCAGCAGCAGATAGCCGTCGCCCGCCTGGCGGTAGGACACCGAGGGGCGCGTGCCCGCGGCGGCCAGCGCCGCCACGATGGGTTCCGCCGGCGCGGCATGCGTTGCGGCGGCGTCAGCGTGCCGGGGCATGTCGGCGGCCCGGGCTTGCGCGGGCGCCGCCAGCTCGGCCACGCTGCGGTCCTGCGCCGCCTCCAGCGCCACAGCCTGTTGATAATCGATCCGCACGAAACGGATACGATCGCCCGGCTTGACCTGCCCGACCTTCCACAATTCGGCGCGGGCGATGGTAACGGGGCAAACGAAGCCGCCCAGGCTGGGGCCGTCGCGCGTCAGGATGACGGGGCTGTCGCCGGTGAAGTTGATGCTGCCGATGGCGTACTCACAATCGTGGATGTTGGACGGATGCAGGCCGGCCTCGCCGCCGTCCTCGCGCGCCCAGGTCGGCTTGGGACCGATCAGGCGCACACCCAGCCGGTTGGAGTTGTAATGCACTTCCCAGTCCGCGGCGAAGAAGGTTTCGATGGCTTCGGGCCGGAAGAAATCCGGCGCGCCGTGCGGGCCGTAGAGCACGCCGATTTCCCAGGCGTTGCCGTACGCCGGGATCAGTTCGGCGGGCGCGGCCTGGGGTTCGCATATGGGCTCGCCGGCGTCATTGGCCAGCCCGGGGCGGACCCGTGGCAGCATGTCGCCCACGCGCAAAGTACGGCCGGCATGGCCACCGAACTGGCCCAACGCAAAGGTCGAACGGCTGCCTAGATAGACCGGCACGTCCAGGCCGTGACGCACGGCCAGATAGCTGCGGCAGCCCGACAGCGCACGGCCGGCTGCCAGCACCTGGCCGGACAGCACGGTCACCGGCGTCCACATGGGCATGGGTACGCCATCCAGCGTGGCTGCGCAGGCCGCGCCCGTCAGTGCCACGATGGCATCGCCGTGAAAACGCAAGGTAGGGCCGACCAGCGTGGCCTCGATGCCGGCTGCATCGGGCGCATTGCCGACGATGCGGTTGGCCATGCGGAAGGCATAGTCGTCCATCGGTCCCGAGGGCGGCACGCCGATGTCCCAGTAGCCTACCCGCCCCGGATAGTCCTGCACGCTGGTGTAGGTGCCAGCGGCCAGCACCTCGATCGCCGCGGGCCGGTACGTGAAGGTTTCCAGGAAGCGCGTGGACAGCTCTCCGGCTCGAAAGCGCGCGTCATCCACGATCTGCCGCAGATAGTCCAGGTTGGTGGCGATGCCATGCAGGCGGGTGCGGGCCAGCGCGTGCGCCAGCTTGTCCAGCGCGGCCTCGCGCGTGCCGGCGTGCACGATCAGCTTGGCCAGCATGGGGTCGTAGAACGCCGGCACCTCGGTGCCGGTTGCGACCCAGCCGTCCACCCGCAGGCCTTGCGGAAAGAACACATCGGTCAACACGCCCGGCGACGGCTGGAACTGGCGCAGCGGATCCTCGGCGTACAGGCGCACCTCGATCGACGCGCCCTGCGGCGCGCGCGACATGGCGGCGTAGTCCAGCGGCTCGCCCGCGGCCACGCGCAACATGCATTCCACCAGGTCCAGGCCGGTGACGGCTTCCGTCACGGGATGCTCGACCTGCAAACGGGTATTGACCTCCAGGAAATAGAAGCTGTCGCGCGTCGCGTCGTAGATGAACTCCACGGTGCCGGCGGAACGGTAGTTGACCGACTCGCCCAGCCGCACGGCGGCGGCGTGCAACGCCTGGCGCGTGGCGACGGGCAGCAGCGGCGCGGGCGTCTCTTCGATTACCTTCTGGTTGCGGCGCTGCACCGAGCAATCGCGTTCGCCCAAAGCCAGCACGCGGCCGGCGCCGTCGCCGAAGATCTGCACCTCGACGTGGCGCGCATTGTCGACGTAGCGCTCGATGAAGGCGCCGCCGTCGCTGAAGAAATGCTCGCCCATGCGCTGCACGCTATCGAAGGCCGCGGTCAGTTCGGCCTCGTTGTCGCAGCGCGAAAGGCCGATGCCGCCGCCGCCCGCCGTGCTCTTGAGCATCACCGGATAGCCTATGCGCTCAGCCTGCGACAGCGCTTCGCCCAGGCTGCCCAGCAAGCCCGTGCCCGGCGTCATCGGCACGCCAGCCTCGGCCGCCAGTTCGCGCGAACGGTGCTTCAGGCCGAACTCGCGGATCTGCAGCGGCGTCGGGCCGACGAACGCGATGCCGGCGTCCTCGCAGGCCTGCGCGAACTCGGCGCTTTCGGACAGGAAGCCGTAGCCGGGGTAGATGGCCTGCGCGCCATGCTCTCGGGCGGCGGCCAGCAGCAGGTCCATGCGCAGGTAGCTGTCGGCGGCCTTCTCGCCGCCCAGCGCCACGGCCACGTCGGCCGCGCGCACGTGGGCGGCATTGCGGTCCGGGTCGGAGTAGACGGCCACGCTGCGGATGCCCAGCCGCTTGAGGGTGCGGATGGCGCGGACGGCGATCTCGCCGCGGTTGGCAATCAGAACGGTATCGAACACGGTGCGACTCCCAGGTTTCTTGCGGGGGTTATCGAAAGCGGAGATCAGGCCAGGCTGGCCAGGTAGGCGCGCCAGCCGCCGAACTCCGTGATGTCGCGCGCGCCCTCCAGGCCGCGCGGCTCGCAGATGAAGCCCTTGACCTGCCGGCCGTCCGCCAGCTCCAGCGTGCCGATGCCCAGCGGCGCGGGGATCTCGGCCACGAAGGCGCCGAAGGCAGCCAGCGGCACATCCCAGAGCTCGACCTCGATGGGCGCGCCGCTCGCGGACTTCACCAGGCCGGGCTTGGGCGGCGATGTTTTTGCCAGGGCATACAGGCGGTAATCGCCGGCTGTGTGCGTCTGCTCGACGAACACCGCGCGGCGCGAGGTCAGCTGATGGTTCAGCGGCATGCCGCGCAAGTGCGCGCCGACCACGGACACACGCACCGTGTCGCCCGCCGGCGCCCGGGCAGGGCTGATGGCGGGCAGCGGTGCGCCGGTGGCGCCCAGCGGCAGGCCGAGACGCGCCTGCCACTGGCGGCCAAACTGCGCCAGGGCATGGTCCTGCCACGCCAGCCCGATCAGCGTGATGCCTGCGGGCAGGCCGTCGTCGCGCATGCCGGCGGGCAGCGCCAGCGCCGACAGGTCCGCCAGGTTCGCAAAGTTGGTGTAGATCCCCAGCCGTGAATTCAGCGCCACCGGATCGGCGTCCAGTTGGGTGATGGTGTAGATCGACGGCGCGGTCGGCACGACCAACGCGTCGAAGCCCGCCAGCGACTGAAGGATGCGCCGCGCCAGATCCGCGCGCCGGTACTCCGCCTTGAACGCGTCCAGCGCGCTGTAGTTGGCGGCCTGCTCGACGATGCCGCGCACCACCGGATGGATGGCGCCAGGGTTCTTCTGCCACAGTGCTTCCACGGCGGCAAAGCGCTCGGCCACCCAGGGCCCCTGATACAGCAGCGCCGCCAGCTCGCTGAACGGCGTGAAGTCCATGGGCTCGACCGTCGCGCCGGACGCCTTCAGGACGCGTACCGCCGCGTCGAACGCGGCCGCCGCCTGCGCATCGCCGAAGAATTCCAGCTGCGCGGGTATCGCCAGCCTGGGCTGCGCCGGCCACGGATGTACGCTGCCTGCCGGCTGGGCGCGCGAATAGGGATCGCGCTCGTCGAAGCCGGCCGCGATATCGGCCACCAATTCCGCGTCATCCACCGTCAACGCGAACACCGACACGCAATCCTGCGTGCGGCATGCCGGCACCACGCCGGCCGTGCTGAGCCGGCCCTTGGTGGGTTTGAGGCCGACGATGTTGTTAAAGCCCGCCGGCACGCGACCCGAACCTGCGGTGTCGGTACCCAGCGAAAACGCCGCCAGGCCACGCGCTACGACGGACGCGGAGCCCGAACTGGAGCCGCCGCTGACGTATTCCGGATTGAAGGTATTGGCCACGGGGCCCAGCGGCGAACGCGTGCCCACCAGTCCGGTGGCGAACTGATCCAGGTTGGTCTTGCCCACCAGGATGGCGCCCGCCGCGCGCAGCCGGGCGACGACGGTGGCGTCCTGCTCAGGCGTATAGGCGAATTCCGGGCAGGCCGCCGTGGTGGGCCAGCCTGCGGCGTCGATGTTGTCCTTGACCGCAAACGGCACGCCATACAGCGGCAGCCGCTTCAGATCGCCGCCGGCGGCTTCCAGCAACCCATGCAGGGCATCGAGCTGCCGCGCCAGCAGGGCACCGTCCACGCGCTTGATCCAGGCATTGTCCGGCTGGCCGCCGCGTTCGGCCCATGCAGCCAGCAGAGTCTCGGGCGTGGCGCCCTCATCGCGGTAGGCGGCCTGCCATTGCGCGATCGTCCATGCGACGGGGCCTTTGTGCGTTGCTACGGCGTTCATGCTGGAGTCCTTTCTTGTATACAAGTACGGATTCCCAAGCAATCGGCGTGCCATGTTGGCCGCCGCCCCGCGTTTTCCCCCTTCTCCTGCGGCGGCGCGCTCCAAGCCGCCAGGCGCGCATGACGACGCCCCACCCCGCACGCACCGCCAACGAGCGCCGCGCGCACCCATGTTGTGCATGCGGCACCAGATCGATCACTGGCGTCTTGCGCGCCGCGCTCCACGATGCTCGCGTCCCATCCCCCCTGCATATAGCGGACCGCACGTCAGCGCGTGGTTGGCATGCCTTTTGCTTTGAGGTTCTGGTCGTCGGGTGTTGTTCAGATCGTTCTCGCCGGCGCGACCGGCACATTCCCATCAGGAGTCACCATGAAACGCAGACTAGCCCTTAAGCAACTGACCGCCGTGAGCCTGTTGGCCATGTCTGGATGGATGCCCCAGGTACACGCCGCCGAAGACACCATCAAAGTCGGCATCCTGCATTCGCTCTCGGGCACGATGGCAATCTCGGAAACGTCGCTGAAGGACGTTGCCCTGATGGCCATCGAGGAAATCAACGCCAATGGCGGCGTGATGGGCAAGAAGCTCGAAGCCGTGGTGGTGGACCCCGCGTCGAACTGGCCGCTGTTCGCCGAGAAGTCGCGCCAGCTTTTGTCCCAGGACAAGGTGGCGGTCGTCTTCGGCTGCTGGACCTCGGTGTCGCGCAAGTCCGTGCTGCCGGTGTTCAAGGAGCTCAACGGCCTGCTCTTCTACCCGGTGCAATACGAAGGCGAAGAGCTGGAAAAGAACGTGTTCTACACCGGCGCCGCGCCCAACCAGCAGGCCATACCCGCCGTCGAATACCTGATGAGCGAAGACGGCGGCGGGGCCAAGCGCTTCGTGCTGCTGGGCACCGACTACGTCTATCCGCGCACCACCAACAAGATCCTGCGCGCCTTCCTGCATTCCAAGGGCGTCAAGGACAGCGACATCGACGAGGTCTACACGCCCTTCGGCCATTCCGACTACCAGACCATCGTCGCTAACATCAAGAAGTTCGCCACCGGCGGCAAGACGGCCGTCATCTCAACCATCAACGGCGACTCCAACGTGCCCTTCTACAAGGAGCTGGGCAATGCCGGCCTGAAGGCCACCGACGTGCCGGTGGTGGCGTTCTCGGTCGGCGAAGAGGAATTGCGCGGCGTCGACGCCAAGCCGCTGGTAGGCCACCTGGCCGCGTGGAACTACTTCCAGTCGGTCAAGAACCCGGTCAACGACGCCTTCATCCAGAAGTGGAAGGCCTATGCCAAGACCAAGAACCTGCCCAACGCCAATACGGTGGTGACCAACGATCCGATGGAGGCCACCTACATCGGCATCCACATGTGGAAGCAGGCGGTGGAACAAGCCAAGACCACGGACGTGGACAAGGTAATCGCGGCCATGGGCGGCCAGAAGTTCAATGCGCCCGACGGCTACACCATCGAGATGGACCCGACCAACCACCACCTGCACAAGCCGGTCTACATCGGCGAGATCAAGGCGGACGGCCAGTTCAGCGTGGTGTGGAAGAGCAAGGGTCCGATCCGCGCCCAGCCCTGGAGCCCGTACATCCCGGGCAACGAAGGCAAGCAAGGTCTCTAACGCACTGGGAACAAGCAGCCATGCGCATCGCGGCAATCGCACTCTACTTGCGTCGTTTCCTGCTGGCTTGGCTGGTGTCCCTGCCGCTCGCTGCCGCCCCGGCGGCGGCCGGCGGCGTGGACCCAGCCCTGCTGGCGCCGCTGGCCGGCGACGACACGGACGCCAAGCTCCAGACGATTGCCGCGCTGGGCCAGTTGCCCGAACCCGAAGCGGCAGCGGTGCTGCAGGCGCTGGGCGAGGACCGGCTCTATGCCGCCCCCGATGGCCGCGTGCTGATCGGCAACGGCGGCGCGCGCGCCACCGACGCGGCCACGGGCGCCGCCGCCGAGCTGCCCGCGGACGCGGGCGCCATAGGCATCAACAACCGCCTGCGCCGCGCCATCGAGGCCGCGCTGGCCGGCTCACGCCTGTACTCCGAACAACCCGCCGAGCGTCTGGCGGCGGCTCGCCGCCTGCAACAAACCGGCGACCCGGCGCGCCTGCCCATGCTGGAGAAGGCCCTGGCCGCGGAAAAGAACGAGGCCGTGCGCGACGCGCTGCTGATCGCGCAGGCCAACCTGGAATTGAAGAGCAGCGATCCTGCCAAGCGGCGCCACGCGGTGGAGCTGCTGGGCGGCACCCGCAGCGCCGCCTTCCGCCCCACCCTGGCCGCCCTGGCCGAGGAACGCGACGGCGCTTACGCCGAGCCCGACGCCGGCGTGCGTGAGGCCGCCGGCCGTGCGCTCAAACAGATCGACCGCCACCTGACCACCATCGAATGGGCCGGCAACCTGTTCTACGGCATCAGCCTGGGCAGCGTGCTGCTGCTGGCGGCGCTGGGCCTGGCCATCACCTTCGGCCTGATGGGCGTGATCAACATGGCGCACGGCGAGCTGCTGATGATAGGCGCCTACGTGACCTATGTGGTGCAGACGGCGTTCCGCGCCTGGCTGCCGGGCTGGCTGGACTGGTACGTGCTGGCCGCGTTGCCGCTGGCCTTTGCCGTGACCGCGCTGGTCGGCATGGCGCTGGAGCGCACCGTCATACGCTGGCTCTATGGCCGGCCGCTGGAAACGCTGCTGGCCACCTGGGGCATCAGCCTGATCCTGATGCAGGGCGTGCGCACGCTGTTCGGCGCGCAGAACGTCGAGGTGGGCAATCCCGGCTGGATGTCCGGCGGCGTCACGGTGCTGGGCGGACTGGTGCTGAGCTACAACCGCCTGGTCATCATCGGCTTCGCCTTCTTCGTGGTGTTCCTGGTGTGGGCGCTGCTGAACCATACCCGCCTGGGCCTGTTCGTGCGCGCCATCACACAGAACCGCCGCATGGCCGACTGCGTGGGCGTACCCACCGGCCGCGTCGACATGCTGGCCTTCGGCCTGGGCTCCGGCATCGCCGGGCTGGCTGGGGTGGCGCTGTCCCAACTGGGCAATGTGGGACCGGACCTGGGCCGCGGCTACATCGTCGATTCGTTCATGGTGGTGGTGCTGGGCGGCGTGGGCCAATTGGCCGGCACCGTCATCGCCGCGCTAGGCCTGGGCGGCGTCAATAAATTCCTGGAGCCTTACACGGGAGCCGTCATGGCCAAGATCACCATCCTCGCGCTGATCGTGCTGTTCGTCCAAAAGCGGCCGCAAGGCCTGTTCGCCCCCCGCGGCCGGAGTGTCGAATGAAACAGAACGCGCTGACTGACCTCAATCTGCTGACCCGCCGCCCGCTGTACTCGGGCCGCGTATGGGCGGCCCTGGCCGCGGCCGTGGCGCTGCTGGCGCTGCTGCCCTGGCTGAATCTCGTCTTCCCGCCCGGCCATGCGCTGCATGTGTCGGCCTATGCCGTGGCGCTGCTGGGCAAGTTCATGTGCTACGCCATGGCGGCGCTGGCGCTGGATCTGGTGTGGGGCTATGCCGGCATCCTGTCGCTGGGACACGGCCTGTTCTTCGCGCTGGGCGGCTATGCGCACGGCATGTACCTGATGCGCGCCATCGGCCGCGACGGCGTCTACCAGAGCGATCTGCCCGACTTCATGGTATTCCTGGACTGGAAGAGCTACCCCTGGTACTGGTCCTTTACCGAACACTTCTGGTACGCCATGCTGCTGGTGGTGCTGGTACCGGGCGTGCTGGCCTTCGTGTTCGGCTACTTCGCCTTCCGCTCGCGCATCAAGGGCGTGTACTTTTCCATCATCACGCAGGCGTTGACCTTCGCCGCGATGCTGCTGTTCTTCCGCAACGACACAGGCTTCGGCGGCAACAACGGCTTCACCGACTTCAAGCGCATCCTGGGCTTCGACATCACCGCGCCGGGCACGCGCGCCGCGCTGTACTGGATCACGCTGGCGGCGCTGGCCGGCGCCCTGATCCTGGCGCGGCTGGTCACGCAGAGCAAGCTGGGCCGCGTACTGACCGCCGTGCGCGACGCCGAAAGCCGCCTGCGCTTCATCGGCTACGACCCTCTGGGCTTCAAGCTGTTCGTCTGGACCCTGTCCGCAGTGCTATGCGGCATCGCCGGCGCGCTCTACGTGCCGCAGGTCGGCATCATCAACCCCAGCGAGATGTCCACCGAGACCTCCATCGAAATGGTGATCTGGGTCGCCACCGGCGGGCGCGGCACGCTGGTCGGCCCCATCATCGGCGCAGGCGCCGTCAACGGCCTGAAGACCTGGTTCACCAGCGTGCTGCCGGAGTTCTGGCTGTATGCGCTGGGCCTGATCTTCGTACTGGTGACGCTGTTCCTGCCCACCGGCATCGTCGGCCTGGCGCGCCGCATCTCCGCCCGCATCCAGGGGAACAAGGCATGAGCAGCACGCATATCGAATCCGCCGCGCTCGACGGCGGCCCCAGCGGCGACGCCGGCTATGGCCGCGTCAACCCCAAGGGCCTGGACACCAGCCACGGCGCCATCCTCTACCTGGAAGGCATCACGGTCAGTTTCGACGGCTTCAAGGCCCTCAACGACCTGACGCTGGACATAGGCGTAGGCGAACTGCGCTGCATCATCGGCCCCAACGGCGCCGGCAAGACCACCATGATGGACGTCATCACTGGCAAGACCCGGCCCACTTCGGGCACGGCCTACTTCGGCCAGAGCATAGACCTCGCGACGCTCAACGAAGCGCAGATCGCGCATGCCGGCATCGGCCGCAAATTCCAGCGGCCCACGGTGTTCGAGCAGCACAGCGTGTTCGAAAACCTGGAGCTGGCGATGAAGACCGACAAGCGCGTGCGGCCCACGCTGTTCGCGCGGCTGAGCGGCGAACAGGCCGACAAGATCGGCGAGACGCTGGACCTGATCCGGCTGCGGCCGGAAGCGGCGCTGCCCGCCGGGTTGCTATCGCACGGCCAGAAGCAGTGGCTGGAGATCGGCATGCTGCTGATGCAGGAGCCGCAATTGCTGCTGCTGGACGAACCGGTGGCGGGCATGACCGACGCCGAGACCGAACGCACCGGCGAGCTGCTCAACGAGCTGCGCGGACGCCATTCGCTGATGGTGGTGGAGCATGACATGGACTTCGTCAACCAGATCGCGGGCAACGGCAAGGTCACGGTGCTGCATGAAGGCTCGGTGCTGGCCGAAGGACCGATGAGCAAGGTGCAGGCCGATCCGCGCGTCATCGAAGTTTATTTGGGGCGCTGAAATGCTGGACGTGAACGCGATCGACCAATACTACGGCGGCAGCCACACCCTGCGCGGCGTGTCGCTGTCCTTGCGCCAGGGCGAATGCCTGGCGCTGCTGGGCCGCAACGGCGTGGGCAAGACCACCTTGCTCAAATGCGTGATGGGCGTGCTGCCGGTGGCGCGCGGCGGCATCGCCTTCGACGGCGCCGACGTCACGCGCCTGGAGCCGCACCAGCGCGCCGCGCGCGGCATGGCCTATGTGCCGCAAGGCCGCGACATCTTCGCGCGGCTGACGGTGGAAGAGAACATCCTGATGGGCATGGCGGCCAAGCCGGCGGCGCGCGCCCGCCGTATCAAGGAAGAGGTGTACGAGCTGTTCCCGGTGCTGCGGACCATGCTGTCGCGCCGCGGCGGCGACCTGTCCGGCGGGCAGCAGCAACAACTGGCGATCGCCCGCGCCCTGGTGGCCGAGCCCAAGCTCATCATCCTGGACGAGCCCACCGAAGGCATCCAGCCGTCCATCATCAAGGACATCGCCCGCGTCATCCACATGCTGCGCCAGCGCGGCGACATCGCCATCCTGCTGTGCGAGCAGTACTTCGACTTCGCCCGCGAGCTGGCGGACCAGTTCGTGGTGCTGTCCCGCGGCGAGGTGGTGGCGCGCGGCGACCGCGGTGCGATCGATGGCGAGGACGTGCGGCGGCATCTGTCGGTCTAGGGCCTGAGCCGGGCCTCGATTATTCCTGGCATACGCTGGACGGCAGCCCCATCTGCTCCGATATAATCGGGCGCCATGTGCTCCGCTGCCTACCTGACCCGCCCTGCCGTCTGGATCGCGCTCGTCGCGATCCTGTGGGCGTCGTTGGCGCCGTCGCTGGCGAATGCGCTGAGCCTGTCTCCGGCCAGCCACAACGCCCATCGCATCAGCGTCGACTTCTGCACCAGCGAAGGCGCGGGACAAGCCTCATTCTCCCTGGAGGTGCCGGGCAACAACGATGACGGCAGCCAGGCGGACAGTCACGGCGACAGCCATCACTGCCCGTTGTGCCGCAACCCTGGTGCCGACGTGGGCATCCTGCCCGCGCCCGTTCCCGTCGTACCCGCCCCGCTCGGGCGCGCCATCACCTATCCGCCGCTGTTCTTCCTCGCGGCGCATCCTCTTCATGCCTGGAGCGCGGCGCAGCCGCGCGCACCGCCAGCAGTCTGAGCCGGCGCGCCCCGCCGCCTGACGGCGGCCGGTCCGCGTCCGCACGCTGTTACCCCGCCGCCACCTTCCGTCCGCGCCGACCGCGCGTCCAGAGGCGTGCCGTCATTCAGGCTCATGCGCCCCGACCAGCCCCGCCCGTCCCCGGAGGGCAGCGGGGCGCGCGGGCCGGACCACCGGTTCCAGACATGAAGAAAACCACGACCTACACCCTGCTGCTGGGCGCGCTCGCCAGCGGCTCCGCCCAGGCCCAGCCCACGGAACCCGCCGTGCAAACCCTGGCGCCCACCACCGTGCATGGCGCAAGCGCCGAAGCGCCCGCCCCCAACGGCCCCATCAATCTGAACGCGCGCGACAGCACCGGCAGCCGCCTGGACCTGACCCTGCGCGAAACGCCGGCCAGCGTCACCGTGATCTCGCGCGAGCAGATCGAGGCGCGCGGCTCCTTGAACACCCAGGAGATCGCCCGTGGCATCCCCGGCGTGGACAACGCCTCGCCGCCCGGCAATGCCGGCGCGGTCAGCTACCGCGGCTTCTCCGGCGGCCAGGTCTCGCAACTGTTCAACGGCATCTCCGTGCAGTACGACTCGATCGCAGCGCGGCCGGTGGACAGCTGGATCTATGACCGGGTCGAAGCGATAGGCGGCCCCTCCACCTTCCTGTTCGGCGCGGGCGCGGTGGGCGGCGCCATCAACTACGTCACCAAGCTGCCCGAGCGCGACACTTTCTACGACGGCCAGTTGCGGTTGGGTTCGTTCGACAGCCGCCAGCTATCGGTCGGCCTGAACCAGCAGCTGACGGGCGAGCCTGGCGGCCGCGGCCACTATCTGCGCATCGACGCCAATACCGATTCCAGCCACGGCTGGGTCGACGGCAACCATTCCCGCGCCAGCCAGGTGGCCGCCTCGCTGCTGTCCGACCTGGGCGCTGACGTGACCCAGACTTTCGCCTTCGAGTACCAGCGCGAACAGGTCGACCGCCCCTACTGGGGCACGCCGCTGAAAACCGGCGCCAACGGTGTGGTGCAGGGCACGGGCCGCATCCTGGATGGCACACGCTTCAAGAACTACAACGTCAACGATGGCCTGTACGAGCAGTCGGTGCTGTGGGCGCGCTCCCTGACCGAATGGCGCGCCGGCTCGAATCTGACCTTCAAGAACACGCTCTACTACTATCGCGCTGAACGCGATTATCGCAACCTGGAAAGCTACCGCCTGAACGCTGGCAACAGCCTGGTGCTGCGCTCCGGCGCGCTGCTGCAGCGCCACGAGCAAAGCCTGATCGGCAACCGCGTGGAAGGGCTGTACCGCTCGACCCTGGCCGGCCTGCCCAGCGACTGGTCCTTTGGTGTGGACGTCAGCCAGAACAAGATCACCCGCTATCCCACCAGCCTGCCCGCCCAGGTGGACGCGGTGGATCCCTACGACTTCTCGGCCGGCGATTTCTACGACATCCCCGGCATGAAGCGCGGCCATGTCGCCGACCGCGACAACCGCATCCGCACGCTGGCGCTGACGATGGAGAATCGCACCACGGTGCTGCCCGGCGTGGCCATCGTGTCGGCGCTGCGCAAGGACTTCATCGACCTGGACCTGACCAACCGCCGCGCCGTCACCGCGACCTCGCCCGCCAGCGCGCAGCGCAGCTACTCTCCGCTGACCGGACGGCTGGGCGTGAACTGGGAGCTGAGCCCGGAAGCTACGCTGTACGCGCAGTACGCCACCGCGGCGGATCCCCCGTCGGGCATCCTGGCGACGGCCTCGTTCGCCGACGTGCTGAGCAATGACAAGCTCAGTACCGGCAGGCAGGCCGAAGTGGGCGGCAAGTTCAACTTCTGGGACGGCCGCGGCACGGCCACCGTGGCGGTCTATGAGATCAAGCGCAAGAACATCGCCACCTCGGACCCGAACAACCCCGGCGTCAGCGTGCCCGTGGGCGCGCAATCGGCGCGCGGCATCGAACTGGCCGGCGGCCTGCAGCTGACGTCCCAGCTGTCCCTGCAAGGCAACGTCGCTTTCGTCGATCCCCAGTACGACGACTTCTCGCAATCGGTGGGCGGCGTGGCGGTCTCGCGCAACGGCAACGTGCCGACCAACACCCCGCGCCGCCTCGCCAACGTCTGGCTGGATTACGCCTTCCTGCCCGACTGGACCGCCAGCATGGCGGCGCGCTACGTGGGCCGTATGTATGCCGACGCCGCCAATACCGTCTGGACGCCGTCCTACACCGTGTTCGACGCGGCGCTGTCGCACCGCATCAACCGCAACCTCAGCGTGACGGCGCGCGTGCGCAACCTGACCGACAAGGTCTACGCCGCGAACGCGACGCCTACCATGTACTACCTGGGCGCCCCGCGCTCGGTCGAGCTCACCTTGCAGGCCCGCTTCTGAGCGGCGCGCCGGGACAGACCGCCATGAACACGACACTCCCCTCCCCGTCCCGGCATCGCGCCGGTCCGCCGCTGTCGGCGCGCGCCAAGCGCTGGCTGTACCTGATCCATCGCTGGACGGGCATCGTGCTGTGCTTGTTCTTCGCCATGTGGTTCATCTCCGGCGTGGTGATGATGTACGTGGGCTATCCCAAGCTCACGCCGCAGGAACGCCTGGCGCACCTGCCCGCGCTGGACACCGCCGCGATTGCCGTGACGCCCGCGCAGGCGTTGACAGCCGCGGGAGCCAAGGACTCCGCTGGCCTGGTGCTGGCTGCGGCCCGCGGTGGCGCACCGGTCTATCTGGTTCCGACCGAGACGCGCCGCGCGCCCAAGGTGGTGGACGCCGCCAGCGGCGCGCTGCTGCCCCCAGCCGATGCCGCGACCGCGCTAGCCACGGCCCGCGCCTGGTCGGGCGGCCAGTATGCCGCCCATTACCAAGGCACGGTCGACGAGGACGCCTATACCCATTCGCGCGCGCTCGGTCCCGACCGGCCGCTGCACCGGGTGGACCTGGACGATCCGGCGCGCACGCGGCTCTACGTCTCGTCCGCCACGGGCATGGTGGTGCTGGACGCCACCCGCGCCGAACGCGTCTGGAACTACGCGGGCGCCTGGATCCACTGGCTGTATCCGTTCCGCGGCAACGCGCTGGACGGTTGGTGGCACGACATCGTGGTGTGGCTGTCGGTGGCCGGCGTATTGCTGGCAGTGACGGGGACGGTGGTCGGTATCCTGCGCTGGCGCTTTTCGCGGCCCTATGCCAGCGGCAGCCGCTCGCCCTACCGCGAGAACATCATGCGCTGGCACCACTGGAGCGGCCTGCTGTTCGCGGCCATCACCATCACCTGGATCTTCAGTGGGCTGATGTCGATGAACCCGTGGAAGCTGTTCAGCAGCGGCGCCCCACCCCTGGCCCAGGCAGCCTATGCCGGCGCGCCGGGCGCCAGCCTGGCCGCGCCCGGCGAGCTGATCGCGGCCCTGCCCGCCACGCCGCGCGAACTGCGCTGGGCCCGCGCCGACGGCCAGGACGTGGTGCTGGCGCGCAGCGCCGCCGGCGCCCCCATGGTGCTGTCGGCCCGCGATGCGCAACCCCATGCGTTCGACCGGGCGGCCCTGCGCGCCGCCGCCGCCCGGCTGGTTCCCGGCGCGCGGCTCGCCAGCGCCGAAACACTGGAGGCCTACGACTTCTACTACTACGCCCGCGACGAGCACGCGATGCTGGGCCATGTCGAAAAGCCCTTGCCTGTGTGGCGCCTGGCCTATGACGATCCCCAAGCGACCTGGGTCTATCTGGACCCGCGCACGGGACAGATCGTCAGCCGGCAGGACAGCGGTTCGCGCGCGAGCCGCTGGCTGTTCGCCTTCCTGCATAGCTGGGACTGGACCGGCCTCTTGTCGCGCCGCCCGCTATGGGACGCCCTGCTGGTATTCCTGAGCCTGGGCGGCGCGGCGCTCAGCCTGACCGGCGCGGTGATAGGCTGGCGGCGGCTGGGCAAGAAGCTGCGGGCCTGAAGCGCTAGCGCCAATGCACTATGCTCACAGCCTTGCATGACGCATGACGACACACCGGAAAGAGGAGCTTCCATGTCCGACGTAACCATCTACCACAACCCCAAGTGCGGCACCTCGCGCAACACCCTGGCCATGATCCGCAACGCCGGCATCGAACCCGAAGTGGTGCTGTACCTGGAAACGCCGCCCTCGCGCGCCGCCCTTAAGGCACTGTTCAAGAAGGCTGGCGTCAGCGTGCGCGAGGCCCTGCGCGAGAAAGGCACGCCTTACCAGGAACTGGGCCTGGACGACGCCTCGCTCTCTGACGACGCGCTGCTGGACGCGATCGAACAGCACCCCATCCTGCTGAACCGTCCCTTTGTCTCGACGCCGCTGGGCGCACGCCTGTGCCGTCCCTCCGAACTGGTGCTGGATCTCCTGCCGGCGCCGCAGCAAGGCGCGTTCAGCAAGGAAGACGGCGAAGCCGTGATCGACGCGCAGGGCAAACGCATCCAGAAGTAAAAGGACGCAGTCCGGCGCCTTTTTGCAAGCGGACTGAAGGCTGGGTTCTTTACCATCGCGGCAATCGCTTTATTACGCCGCAATGACCAGTCATGAATTCTCTCGAAGGCCTCAACCAGTCCCTTTTTCTTTGGATCAACGCCGATCCGGCCACCCCTGTCTGGCAGATCCACGCCGCCATGCTGGTGGCCAACCGGCTGATCCTGCTGGTGCCGGCCGTCCTGGCCGCCCTGTGGCTGTGGGGCGGCCGGCCACAGCGCGACCTGGCGCTGAAGGCGCTGGCCGGCATTGCCGTGGCGCTGTTCGCCAGCTATCTGTGCGGCGCCCTGTGGCCGCATGCCCGGCCCTTCGTCATGGGCCTGGGACATGCGTTCTTTCCCCACAAGGCGACGTCCTCGTTCCCCAGCAACCACACCATCATCATCGCCACGCTGGCATGCACGCTGATCCACGATCGGCGCTGGGCCGGCTGGGGCTGGCTGACACTGGCCGCGGCCGTCCTGGTGGGCGCGTCGCGCGTCTACCTGGGCGTGCACTTCCCGCTGGACATCTTGGGCGGGCTCTTGCTGGCGCCTGTGGCCGCCGGACTCGCCGCGATCGCATGGAGCCGCTATGGCGAGCCCCTCACGGGCGTGGCGCAAAGCCTGTACCGCAAGGTGTTGGCGCTGCCGATCGCGCGCGGCTGGATCCGCGCCTGAACGGACGCCGCGTTCAGTTGATCGCTACCTTGGTGTCCTTGACCAGCTTGGCGTAGTTCTCGGTGTCGGCGCCGATACGCGCCTTCATCTCGGCCGCCGTGTCGCCGATCGGCACCGCGCCAATCTCTGCCATCCGCCGCGAGAAGTCGGGCGAACGGATGATCTTGACCATCTCGGCATTCAGGCGCGCCACCACGTCCGCGGGCGTCGCCGCCGGCGCCAGCACACCGAACCAGGTCCCCATGTTGAAGGGCTTGAGGCCGGCCTCCTCCATGGTGGGCACGTCGGGCAGCGCGGCCGAGCGCTGATTGGTGGTGACAGCCAGCGCGCGCAGCTTGCCGCTCTGGATGTGCGCAAGCACCGGCGTCACGGTATCGAAGGACATGTCGATCTGGCCGCCCAGCAGGTCGGTGGTCAAGGGGCCGCTGCCCTTGTAAGGGACGTGCAGCAGCTGCACATGCCCTTCCTTTTCGAACTGCGCGCCGATCAGGTGTTGTCCCGTGCCCATGCCGTTTGAGCCATAGGTCAGCTTGCCCGGCTGGCCTTGCGCCAGCTTCAGCAGGGCCTGCACGTTCTGCGCCGGCAGCTTGGGATTGACCACCAGCACGTTGGGCACCAGGGCCACCGTGGTCACCGGCGCGAAATCCTTCTGGAAGTCGTAATGCAGGCTCTTGTAGACGCTGGTGGCGATGGTGTGGTGCACGGCGCCCATCAGCAGCGTGTAGCCGTCGGGCGCGGCCTTGGCCACGTAGTCGGCGCCCAGCGTCGAGCCCGCGCCGGGCTTGTTCTCCACCACCACCGGCTGGCCCAAGCTCTTGGCCAGTTCCTGGCCCAGCGCGCGCGCCAGCACATCGGTGGTGCCGCCGGCCGGAAACGGCACGACCAGGTTCACGGGCCGGACCGGATAGCTCTGTGCCTGCGCGCCGCCGGCCAAGGACAGGCCGGCCAGGCAGGCCAGCGCCAGGACGCGCGCGGATATCGTTCTCTTGTGCATGCTTGTCTCCTCGGTACGAATGGAATTCGCTTCTTGTCGTGGAGCCCGGAGCCGGCCTGAGGTCTAGCGCCCCGGTCCCGCTACGGGCCTGCTTCGTGCCTGTTCCGTCTACGCGGCCCGGGCCCTGGCCGCGGCCGCCAGCTTGGCGCAGACCGCCGCCGTGACCTGCGCGGTAGTGGCGGTTCCGCCCAGGTCGCCCGTATGCAGCGAGGGATCGGCGGTCACGCTTTCGATCGCCTGCATCAGCCGCGCGGCGGCCTGCGTTTCGCCCAGGTGCTCCAGCAGCATGACCACGGACCAGAACGTGCCGACCGGATTGGCCAGCCCCTTGCCCATGATGTCGAAGGCCGAACCGTGGATCGGTTCGAACATGGACGGATAACGGCGTTCGGGATCGATGTTGCCGGTGGGCGCGATGCCCAGGCTGCCGGCCAGCGCCGCCGCCAGGTCGCTGAGGATGTCGGCATGCAGGTTGGTGGCGACGATAGTGTCCAGCGTAGCGGGACGGTTCACCATGCGGGCGGTGGCGGCGTCGACCAGTTCCTTGTCCCAGGTCACGTCCGGGAACTCGCGGCTGACCTCCACGGCGATCTCGTCCCACATCACCATGGCGTGGCGCTGCGCGTTGGACTTGGTCACCACCGTGAGCAGCTTGCGCGGACGGGATTGCGCCAGCTTGAAGGCGAAGCGCAGGATGCGCTCGACGCCGGCGCGGGTCATGATGGAGACGTCGGTCGCGGCTTCCAGCGGGTGGCCCTGGTGCACCCGGCCGCCCACGCCGGAGTATTCGCCTTCGGAGTTCTCGCGCACGATGACCCAGTCCAGCTGGCCCGGTGTGCAGCGTTTGAGCGGCGCGTCTATGCCCGGCAGGATGCGCGTCGGGCGCACGTTGGCGTATTGGTCGAAGCCCTGGCAGATCTTCAGCCGCAGGCCCCACAGGGTGATGTGGTCGGGGATGTGCGGGTCGCCCGCCGAACCGAACAGGATGGCATCCTTGCCGCGCAGCGCGTCCAGGCCGTCGGCCGGCATCATGACGCCGTGCTGGCGGTAATAATCGCCGCCCCAGTCGAAATTCTCGAATTCGAAGCTCAGGCCGCCGTCCCGGGCCAGTTCCTGCATGATGCGCTGTCCGGCGGGAATCACTTCCTTGCCGATGCCGTCGCCGGGGATGGTTGCGATGCGATAGGTCTTCATGGGCCGACTGGGCTCCTTGCTGGTGAGATGCTGTCGGCACTGTACTGACGCCCGAGGGCGGCGGGCGCAGTGGAATTCAAAACATCTTTTACCTGGAGTTGAAGGTGGAATGCGCAGGCGCCGATTTGAACGCGCAAATAAAACAGCGCCCGCATGGGGCGCTGTTTCGGGCTGCGGCCATGTCGCGGCCGCTGGCGGGCGCTGCCGTCAGCAGCGGCCGACGTTCAAGGTAGAGATCATGTTGTTGAAGTTCTGGCGCAGGCTGCCGGCGTCCATCTCGATGGTGAGGCGGATCATCTTGAATGCGCCAGTGCGCGCCGCTTCTTCCTTGTAGCGGCCGCTGCTGGTGTTTTCAAGGATCTTGCGGCCGGAAGCCAGGAAGCTGTTGACGTTCATCATCATGCTGGAGCAGCCCTTGGGATCGGCCTCGCGGGTCTTCTTGTCAAAGCCCAGCGCCATCTCGTTCATCTTGTCCAGCTCCTGCTTGAACGCCTCCTGGTCGGCGCCCAGGCCCGTGCCGTCGAACACGCCCGACGCCTTGTCCATCGTGGCCTTGCCGTAATAGACCAGGCCGGCGCGGTAATAGGCGACAGTGTCCTTCTCGGCCTTCTCGAACGCTGCCTTGGTATTGGCCGTGTCCCTGATGGAAATGCCGCGATAGAAGCCGTTTTCGGCCTTCACCACTTCGGTCAGCGCCGCGACGTAGGCCGGACTCTTCTCGCGGGCCAGCGCGCCGTTGTCCGACAGGAAAGTCTTGGCTGCCGCGTAGTTCTGCAATTCGTTGCTCAGCGGCGCCAGCTTGCCCAGCGCGTCCGAAAATTCCTTGGCAGGCGCATCGATCTCGGCAATCGGCGTCTTCATCGCCAGCGCGCCGTCGAGTTTTTCCTTGGTGCGCAGGATGCTGGAATCGTTGCTGATGGAGAAATCCTTGAGCGGCTTGCCATCCTTCAGCGCCGGGACGACACGCGTCTGGTAGCGGTCCAGCGCCTCTTCGAAAGTCGTGGAGAGGCCATTGGCGGTGTCGACGTACTGGTTGTACTTGATGATCTCGGCCTGGGCGGTGGTCGGCTCGGACGCTTTCGCTTCCTTCTTGGCGCTATCGTCGCCACACGCGGCAAGCGCCAGCGTGACGGCCAGAACGGCGGACATGCGCAAGGGGCGCGGCATAAACATCTTTGTTTCCTGTTGCGGGTTGCTCTGAAGGGGACGGATGATATGCCTTTCAGATGCTTAACACGCTACAAATCTATTCAGCCCTGTCACAAGAATTTTCAAGCCATCTCTGCTCGTGATCCAGCAGCCAGCGCTTGCGATGCAGCCCCCCGCCATAACCGGTCAGGGAAGCATCCGCGCCCACGACCCGGTGGCAAGGCACCACGATGCCGATGGGATTCGCCCCATTGGCCGCTCCCACCGCGCGCACGGCGGCGGGTCGCGCGATGCGCTGCGCCAGGGCGCCATAGCTGACCGATTGGCCGCCCGACACTTCCCGCAAGGCCCGCCACACCTCGCGCTGAAAATCGGTGCCGCCGGTGGCCACGTCCAAGGTGTCGATGGCGCGCACGTCGCCGTCGAAATAGTCCAGCAGCGCGCGCCGCGCGGGCGAGGCCTGGGCGGCATCGCGCAGTTCCACGATCTGGTTGCGGTACTGCCTGCGCAGCAGCAGATGCATGCGCGATTCGTAGTCTTCCCAGTCCACCGCCCGCAAGCGCTGCTGCTCGTCGCTCAGGACCAGCATCAGGCCGATGGGCGTGGGAACGCGTTCAAGAAAGAAAGCCTGGGTTCGGGCGGACATGGGGCTGGCTCCTGCGGCGGTGATCGATGGGTGCAATATAGGCGCGGACGCGAAACTTGCGCTGGCGGTTTTCGGACAGGAATGCCGCATCCACAACACTGTCCGAAAACCGCTAGATCCGGCGCCCGCAGCGGCGGTAGCATGATCCCATGGACCTGAACCACGACGCCTGCTACAGCGCCATCCAAGTGCGCGACGCCCGTTACGACGGCCGCTTTTTCACCGCCGTGAAGACCACGCGCATCTATTGCCGCCCGGTCTGTCCGGCGCGCACGCCGCTGTCGAAGAACGTGGCGTTCTACGCCACCGCGGCGGCGGCGCAGGAGGCCGGCTACCACCCCTGCCTGCGCTGCCGCCCGGAAACCGCTCCCGAACTGGGACCTGGACATGAACTGCCGGACAGCGTGGCGCGCGCGCTGCAACTGATCGAACTGGGCGCATTGGACGAAGATGGCGTGGACGTGCTGGCGCAGCGCCTGGGCGTGGGCGAACGCCAGTTGCGGCGCCAGTTCCGCCAGCACCTGGGCGCCTCGCCCGTGGCCGTGGCCCAAACGCGGCGCGTGCTGCTGGCCAAGCAGCTGATCCACGAAACCCGGCTGCCGATGGCGGAAATTGCCTTCGCCTCGGGCTTTGGCAGCATCCGCCGCTTCAACGAGATCTTCCACGACCTGTTCGCGCGCGCGCCCGGAGACCTGCGGCGTTCCGGCAAGCCCGAGGTGTCCGCGGCGCAAGAAGGCGAGATCAAGCTGCTGCTGCGCTACCGTCCGCCCTACGACTGGGACGCGATGCTGGGCTTCCTGCGGCTGCGTGCGATCCCCGGCATCGAGCAGGTCACGGAGGACAGCTATGCGCGCACCGTCCTGCTCGACGGCCACCAGGGCACGGTGACGGTGCGCCCGGGCCGCGGCGATGCGCTCGAAGCCACGGTGCGCTTTCCCCGGCTGCAGGCGCTGCCGGCCATCATCGCGCGCCTGCGCCGCGTCTTCGACCTGGCCAGCGATCCAGTCGCCATCGCCGCGCAATTCGCCAGCGACCCTATCATGACCGAGCTGATCCGAGCGCGGCCCGGCCTGCGCGTGCCCGGGGCCTGGGACGGCTTCGAGCTGGCCATGCGCGCCGTGCTGGGCCAGCAGATCACGGTGGTCGCGGCCATCCGCCTGGCCGGCAAGTTGGTGGCCACGCACGGCGCGGCGATGGCGCGTCCCGAAGGCGGGCTGACGCATGTGTTTCCCTTGCCCGAAGCCGTGGCGGCCGCCGAGCTGGCGCCGCTGGGCATGCCGCGCAGCCGCGCGGCGACCTTGTCGGCGGTGGCCGCGGCGGCGGTGGCGGATAAACATCTATTCGATGCGGCCGGCGGCCTGGAGGACGCGGTGCGCCGGCTGCGCACCATACGCGGCGTGGGTGAATGGACGGCGCAATACATCGCCCTGCGCCAGTTGCGCGAGCCGGATGCGTTCCCGTCCGCCGACATTGGGTTGATACGGGCGCTGGAGAAACTGGAATCACGAGCCTACACGCCCGTGCAATTGTTGGCCCGCGCCGAGACGTGGCGGCCCTGGCGCGCCTACGCGGCGCAGCACCTGTGGTCGGCCTGAGCCGGGCCGGCCATCACCACCGGCTGTCCGCGCCCTTCCTGAAATACGCCACCAGGAAGTCCACGAACACGCGCACCTTGGCGGACAGGTGGTGCCTTTCCGGAAAGACCGCGTAGATGTCGGCTTGCGGCAAGGCGTAGTCTTCCAGCACCTGCACCAGCCTGCCGCTGCGCAGATAGCGGGCCAGGTCCCATTCGGCGCGCTGCAGGATGCCCAGGCCGGCCAGGCCCCAGGTCAGCGTCACTTCGCCGTCGTTGCTGCTGAGATTGCCGCGCACCTTCACGGTCTCGCTGCGGCGGCCCTTGGTGAAACGCCACAAGCCGTACGCGGCTTCATTCTGCCGCAGCACGATGCACTGGTGCCGCGCCAGATCGTGCGGCGTGACGGGAACGCCATGGGTCTTCAGGTAGCCCGGCGATGCGCAGACCAGACGCCGGTTGGGCGCGATCTTGCGGGCGATGAGGCGGGTGTCGGGCAGGTCGCCGAAGCGCACCGCCACGTCGAAGGCGTCCTGCACGAAATCCGCCGGGCTGTCGGTCAGCTGCAATTGCAGCGACACCTCGGGATAGGCTTGGGCAAATTCCGCAATCGCGGGCGCGATGTAGCTGCGGCCGAAACCCAGCGGCGCGTTGACCTTGAGCAAGCCGCGCGGACTGTCCTGGCGGCTGGCGATCAACTGGTCCAGGTCCTCGATCTCGCCCAGGATGCGGCGGGCGTTTTCCAGGTAGACCTCGCCTTCGGCGGTCAGGCTCAGGCGCCGCGTGCTGCGATTGACCAGCCGCACGCCCAGCCGCGCCTCGATCTGGGCCAGCCGCTTGCTGACCGCGGCCGGCGTGACGCCGAGCTCGCGGGCGGCAGCGGACATGCCGCCGGCGCGCACCAGTTCGACCACCAGCTGCAACTCATTGGAATGTCCCATGGCCCCCCTCGAGGTCGGCAGGGCGCCGCGCGCCCTGGCGCGGGGCGGATCAGTCGCGGAAGTTCTCGAACTGCAGCGGCAGGTCGACGTCGGTCTTCTTCAGCAGCGCGATGGCGGTCTGCAGGTCGTCGCGCTTCTTGCCGCTGATGCGCAGCTTGTCGCCGTTGATCTGCGATTCCACCTTGAGCTTGGCGTTCTTGATGGCGGCGATCAGCTTCTTGGCCACCGGCTGCTCGATGCCCTGCTTGATGGTGACCTTCTGGCGCGCGCCGCCCAGGTTTTCGAGGGGATCGGCCACATCCAGGCAGCGCACGTCGATGCCGCGCGCCGACAGGCGGCCGCGCAGGATGTCCAGCATCTGCTTGAGCTGGAACGCGCTGGAAGCGACCTGGGTCACGACAAATTCGTCGAGTTCGAACTTGGCCTCGGTGCCCTTGAAATCGAAGCGGGTGGCCAGTTCGCGGTTGGCTTGGTCGACAGCGTTGGAGAGTTCGTGTTTGTCGACTTCGGAGACGACGTCAAAAGTAGGCATGACACGGGATCCTGTTGGGTAGATGTTGAAAAAGGCGAATACAAGCGTATCGCCTATTTTACCGACCCCACAGCCCGCGTCACGCCATCAGCACCAGGAGGCGGCCGGCTTGCAGGGGATGCGGAATCACCTGGGCGTCGATGCCGTAAGCCAGATACAGATTGGCCGGCGTCAGGACCTCCGCCGGCGTGCCTTGCGCGATACCGCGCCCGCCGCAAAGCAGCAGCAGGCGGTCGCACCAGCGCGCGGCCAGGTTCATGTCGTGCAGGATCACCAGTACGCCCGTATGGGCGCTGTGGGCCAGCTCCCAGGCGCGGCGCAGCAAATCGCCCTGATGCTTGGGATCCAGGCTGGCGGTGGGTTCGTCCAGCAACAGGTAGCGCGGCTCGCCCTGTCCGCGCGCGGCATGGCACTGGACCAGCACGCGCGCGAATTGCACGCGCTGCTGTTCGCCGCCGGACAACTCCGGATAGCGCCGGCCCGCCAGATGCGCCGCGTCGGCCTGGCCCAGCGCCTGCGTCACGAATTCGTCCACCGCCTGCGGCGGCAACTCCGGGAACGGATAGGCGCCCATGGCGACCACCTCGCGCACGCTCAGGTCGAAAGTCAGCCCGGGCTTTTGCGGCAGCACGGCGCGCTGGCGCGCCTGCTGCCGGTGCGGCAGCGCGGCCAGCGGGGTCGCGCTCAGGCTCAGCTGGCCGGCATCGGGCGTCAGTTCCGACGAGAGCGCGCCCAGCAAGGTGGATTTGCCGGCGCCGTTGGCGCCCAGCAAGCCCACGACCTCTCCCGGCCGGATGTCCAGCGACACATCGGTCAGGATGCGCGCGCCGCCGCGGCTCACGGTCAGGTTCTGTGCGGAAAGCGTCATCCGATCCTCCGTCCGCGCGCCAGCAGCCACAGGAAGAACGGTCCGCCGACCAGGCCGGTCACCAGGCCGATAGGCAGTTCCACCGGCACGACCACGGTGCGCGCCAGCCAATCGGCGAGTATCAGCGCCAGCCCTCCCGCCAGAATGGTGGCGGGCAGCAGCCAGCGGTGGTTGGCGCCCAGCGTCATGCGGACCAAATGCGGCACCACCAGCCCGACGAAGACGATGGTCCCCGTGGCGGCGACCAGCGGCCCGACGATCAGCGCGCTGGCCAGCACCAGCCTGGCCCGCACGCGCTTGAGCGTGTAGCCCAGGTGCTGGGCTTCGCGCTCGCCCAGCAGCAAGGCGTTCATGACGCGCCATTGGCTCGTCAGCCACAGGCTGACCAGCAGCACCCATGGCCCCAGGAACGACAGCACTTTCCAGTTCGCGCCGCCCAGGCTGCCCATGTTCCAGAAGGTCAGGTCGCGCAGTTGCGCGTCGGTGGCAACGAAGGTGAACAGGCCGATCAGGCTGAACGCCATGGCCGTGATGGCCACGCCCGCCAGCAGCAGCCCGGCCACGCCCGGCACGCGCCGGCCGACCGCATAGGCGCAGAGCGTGGCGACCAGGCTGCCGGCGAAGGCCGAAGGCGCGGTGATCCAGAAGCCGCCGGATGTCAGCACAATGGCGGCCACCGCGCCCAGCGCGCCGCCAGCCGATATGCCGATCAGCCCGGGTTCGGCCAGCGGATTGCGGAACAGCGCCTGCATGGCCGCGCCGGATACCGCCAGTCCGGCGCCCGCCACCAGCGCGAACAGGACGCGCGGCAGGCGGATGTCGATCAGCACATTGCGCCACAAGGCGTTTTCCGGCGTCGGCGCGTCCCACAGCAGGGAGGGCAGCTCGCGCAAAGGAATCGCCACCGCGCCGTTGGCGGTGGCGGCCACCACCGCGACCGCCAAGGCCACGGCGAGCAAGCCCAATGCCAGCGGCGCGCTAACGCGCCATGACATGCGCGACCTCCTGCTTGAGCTGGGTCAGCGCCAGCGGCAGGCGCGGCCCCATGCCCAGGATGAGCAGGTCGTCCATGACCACGATCCGCCGCTTTGCGGCGGCCTGGGTGGACGCGATACCGGGCATGCGCAGGAAGGCTTCCATGCCGCCGCCCGCGTCCAGCGACGCCTGCGTGACCACGATCAGGTCAGGTGCGAGCGCGCCCAAGGCTTCGGCCGACAGGGGCTTGTAGCCCTGCTGGTCTTGCAGCACGTTCACCAGCCCCGCCAGATGCATGACTTCGTTGGCGGCGGTGTCGCGGCCAGCGCCTTGCGGCGAGCCCGTGCGGTTGATCAGCAGCAGGGCCCGCGCGCGCGTCGCGGGCACCGCCTCGGCGCGCGCGAGTTCGCGCGTGACCTCTGCCACCATGCGTTCGCCCGCGGGCGCAACGCCCAACGCGTCGGCAATGCCGCGGATGCGCGACTTGAGCGAGTCCACCGACGGCGCGTCCGACACGGTGACGACCCGCAAGCCGACGTCCGCCAGGCGCTTGAGCGCGTCCGGCGGCCCGGCCTGCTCAGACGCCAGCACCAGGTCGGGCTTGAGCGACAGCACGCCTTCCACCGGCACGGCCCGGTAGTAGCCGACGCGCGGCAGCTTGGTCGCGGCCTCGGGATAGAGGCTGGAGAGATCGTCTCCCACCAGCTTGTCGCCCTGCCCCAGCTGATACACGATTTCGGTCACGCTGCCGCCCAGGGTCACCACCCGGGTGGGCGGCGCGGCGTGCACGCTGAACGCCAAGGCCCAGCCTGCCGCCATTGCCAGCCATTTTTTCATCGCTACGTCCTTATGGAATCAGGCCGCCAGGGGCACACTGCACAGGCTGATCATCAGCTCACGCCAGCCGGCCAGCTCCGGCTTGCCCGGCTTGCGTTCGCCGAAGAACTGCGCGATCAGGTCGCCGGTGGCGGAATACAGCTCCAGCGAGGTGACCCAGCCGTCCGAGGTCGGCTTGTTCACCACCCAGGCCGAGGCGATGGCGGTGGTGTCCAGATGCAGGTTGAACTTCGGGTCCAGCACGTTGTACCAGGGGCCGGTGCGGCGCAATTGCTGCACCGGGCCGGTGTGGATCTGGATCATGCCCCGGTTGCCCACGAAACACATGATGGACAAGCCGGACTGCGCCGCGGATTCCAGCATGCGCTCGACGGCGTCGGCCGGCACCTGCTGCGCCAGGTCCTCGCCCGCGGCCACCAGCGCGGCCAGGCGCGACACCTTGAACTTGCGCAGCAAGGGGAAGAATTCGTGCGTGTCCTGCATGCCCAGCCAGGCCTCGCGCCATTGCGCGCTGTCCTCGACCCGGTCGGCGTCGGCGGCGGGCGCATAGGACTGGGTTTCCGGCCATTGCGCCTCGCCCGCGAACTTCGCGACCAGGGCGTCGTAGGCGGCCGCGTCGGTGGCCTCGGTGCGGTAGACCTTGTGCACCGCCACGCCCGCGCCGTCGAAGAACTGCAGGCTGTGGCGTCCGTCCTGCTCGACCGCCCAGGCCGACTTCCAGGACGTGAAGAAGACGCGCAGGTCGATGTCCGGTCCCAGCACCAGGCCTACCGGACCGTCGGCCTGGATGTCCTCATACACGCCGTGACGCTCGTGCACACACCAGTCGTTGCGCGTCAGCGCCATGACCGGACCCAGCGTGCCCAGTTCGCGGAAGATCTCCTGGGGCGTGCCGTGCAGGGCCGCGGCTTTTAGGCCGCCGCATTCCGCCGCCACCCATTCGGCTTCGGACACGCCCAGCGCCTGCGCCAGGTTGCGGGCGCGCAGCTTGGGTTGCGAGGCCGCCAGCGCGTCATTGCGGGCGCGCAGTTCCTGGGCGCGGGACGTGAAATCGGTATTGCTCATCGTGAGGCCCTCCGGCCGTTGCTAAGGTTTGCGTAGACCGCCGCCGCTCCAGTATCGACCGGACCGGCGGCGGGGTCTGGATCAATACTGGTATGTCAGTGAGACGCGCAGGCTGCGTCCCGGTTCCGTGTACCAATCGACCGGACGCGGAATGGCGATGGCGCCGGCGGTCGGCACATTGATGGCCTCCCAGTACTTCTTGTCGAACAGGTTGAAAACGCCTGCCTGCACCTGCAGCCCCTTCACCGCGGCCGGACGCCAGTAGCCCATCAGGTCCACCACGCCATAGCCGGGCGCCTGGAAGTCGGCATTGCGCGCCGTGGCCGTGGGCTCGGGGTACTCGACCTTGTTGCGCTTCAAGGCGGTGGTCAACATCGCGTCCACGCCCCACACGTCGCGGCCGTAGCCCAGGCCCAGCACCGCCTTCAACGGCGCCACCGAGTTCAAGTACTGCCCCGTCCCTTCATCCTTGCCCACGGCCCACGCCAGCGAGCCCCAGGTGCGCCAGCCCGGCGAGAACTTCCATTGCGCGCTGGCTTCGGCGCCGTAGATGCGCACCTTGGCGCGGTTGACGTTGCCGGTCACGCCCAAGGGATACTGGCCGGCCCAGCCCGGCTGCCACTGCGGCGACGATGCGTTCAGCGGCACGTCGCCGTCGATGAAGTTCTGGTAGCGGTTGTCGAACAACGATACCGCGCCGCCCAGGGAATCGGAACCGATCTTGGCGCCCAGCTCCCAGCCCTTGCTGGTTTCGGGCTTCAGATAGGGATTGCCTACGCGCAGGTAGGTGCCGGGGCCGCCGTAGTTGGTGTAGAGCTGCGTCGGGCTGGGCGCCTTGAAGCCGTAGGCGTACTGGGCGTAGAGGCTGAGTTCTTCCGCGGCCTTCCAGGTGGCCAGCAGCTTGGGCGAGAAGCGGCTGCCGCTGTTGGACGGCGGCAGCGCGCCCGCATTCGGGTTGCTTTCGTAGCTGGCCGTGGACTGCGGCTTCTGCTCGTAGTGGTCGTAGCGCAGCGCCGGCATGATGGTGTAGCGGCCGTCTGCGAAGCTGAATTCGTCCTGCACCCACAGGGCCCATTGATTGCCCTTGGACTGCGGCACGTCGGCCTGGTTGGTGTGCAGCATGTCGCACAGGCGCGGGCCCATGGGCGCCGGCGTGCCGGAGGGAATCGCGGGGCAATTGTCGTAGCCGCTGGAGTACTGCTCGGTCTTGTTGCCGTACCATTCCGCGCCCGCTGTCCAGAGCTGCGACACGGTCGCGCCGGCCAGGCGTTTCGTGACTTCGGCATTGGCGCCGAACATGGTCTGGCGAATGGAATTGCTGCGGCCATAGGGGCCGCTGGGATAGCCGTAATAGTAGGGATCGCCGGGCCTGGCATAGGCGCGGGAATCGACGCTGCGCACGCCGCTCAGCGAGCTGTCCAGCTGCAGGCGCTGCCAATAGACGACCGCGGTGGCCGTGTCGATCAGGCGGCCCTCGCCGGGCGCCTTGTACGAGTAATCGAAGGACACGCGCTGGCGCTCGGTTTCCTTGCGCGTGCTGTTCTCGCCGTAGAGATAGCTGGTGCCCGTGCCCTGCTCGAACATATTGTCGATGTCGGCATTGCGCTTGAAGTACTCACCTGTCAGGCCGAAGCGATGGCCGCCTTCGACGCGCTGCTGCAACTTCAGCAGGAAGCTGCGTTGATCGTAGTCTTCGGGGCTGGGCTCGCTGCGCTTGGAACCGTAGCCGCCCACGTCGGCGCGGTTGTCCAATGCGTGGCCGTTGCGCGCGCCGGCCTGCACCAGCCAGAACGTGTTGCTGTGGATCTGGCCGGCCAACGCGGCGTTGGCGCCCCAGCTGCTGTCGGCCGTGTCGTAATCGGTCTTGGCCAGCGCGCCGAAAGTCTTGCCGTCGGCCAGCAGGTCCGAAGGTTGCAGCGTGTACAGGTCGGCAATGCCGGAAATCGCGCCGGAGCCGCCGCCGCTGGCGTCGGCGCCTCGCACGATGTCCAGCCGCGACAGGCTGTTGAAGTCCACCGCCTCCAGGCCGCCCTTCAGGCCGCGCGCGCCGTCGTCCAGCCACGGCAGGCGGATGCCGTCCACGCGCGTCAGCACGCGGTCCTGGTCCAGGCCGCGGATGTTGATGCTGTTGCTCGTGCGGTTGAAATTCACGCCGGGTTCGGCGCGCTTGCCGAAGTCGCTCCAGTTCCTGACTTGCAGCTCATCCAGGCGCTTGCGGTCGGTGCTGGTTTCCCAGGCTGGCGCGACCGGCGCACCGTCGCCATCCACCTGGACCGGCGCCAGCTGCGTCACGTCCGCGGCCGTCACCGCCTGCAGCACATAGACCCGGGCGCTGCGCTCCTGCACGCCCAGGCCGCTGCCGGCCAGCAAGCGCGCGAAGCCTTCATTCACGGAATAGACGCCATCGAGACCCGCCGTGCGGCGCTGTCCCACCAGTGCCGCATCGAACAGCACGGTCACGCCCGCGCTGTCGGCAAAGCGCGGCAGCGCCTCGGCCAGCGCGCCCGCGGGAATGCGATAGCCGCGCGCCTGCGTCTGCTGCGCGGGCTGGGCCCATGCGCCGCTTGCAGGCAGCAGGGCGGCGGACAGCGCGGTCAACGCCAGCGCGGCATGCACGGCGGCTGCGACGCGGGTCATGCGGCATTGCAGGCCTCGGGCGGGTCGGGAGCCGCTTGCGCGGCCGGCGGGTAGATAAGCCATGGTCGTCCTTTCGATCCAAACGGTGGCGGCATTCGTTTGCCTCTACTGACCATGACCCTCGTGAAATCCGAATCGGACAGCTGGCCCTCCAGTTTTTTGTAACAGCGCGGATTCAGGCCTCGGCGGCCGCGCGCGCGGTGATCGTCACCCAGTACGGCGTGCGGTAGCGCACCTGCACCGGCAAGGTCGCGGGCAGCGCCGCCAGGACCGCATCGGTGTCGCGCACCTGGAACGCGCCCGAGATGCGCAGGTGCGCGGCTTCGGGATCGCAACGCAAAATGCCGGGGCGGTAGCGGCCCAGTTCTGCCGCGAAGGCGTCCAGGCGCATGCGCTGGGCGTACAGCACGCCGCGCTGCCAGTCGCTGGCGTGCGGATCGGCGGCGGACGGCGGCGACACGCCCCCGGCCGTCAGGCTGCTCTGTTCGCCAGCCTCCAGGCTGACCAGGCCGCGCGGCTGCGCGGCGCTGCCAACGCGAACCCGCCCTTCCTGCACGCTGACCCGGCACAGCCCGCCTTCCTGGCGCACACAGAAGCGCGAGGCCTGCGCCTCGATATCGCCCAGGCTGGTGCGCACCACGAACGGGCGCGCCTGCGGCGCCGTGTCGGCCACGGCGTGCACCGCGATCTCGCCCGCGCGCAGGCGCAGCAGGCGGGCGGTGGAACTGAACATCACGTCGACGGCGCTGGCCGTGTTCAGCAGCAGCGTGGAGCCGTCCGCCAAGGCCACTTCGCGCCGCTCGCCCGGCGCGCTGCGATAGTCCGCGGTCCAGTCCAGCGGATCGGCGCGCCAGGCGGCCCAGCCCACGGGCCCGGCCACCACCAGCGCCACCAGCGTCTTGAGCGCGGCGCGGCGGTTCCTGAGTTCGGGCCGGTTCAAGGTCGCCATGCCCAGCGCCGCCGGAATCAGCCCGAAACGCTCGTTCACGCGTTGCGCGCGCTGCCAGGCATGCTCGTGCTCGGCCTTGCTGGCGCGCCACAGTGCACAGGCGCGCTGGTCGGCATCGGTGGCGCGGTCGGAACTCAGCCGCAGCAGCCAGCGCGCGGCCTCGCGTGCCACGCCGCGTTCGACGGCGGGCAGCTCGGGCGCCGCTTCGGCCGGCGCGCTCAGATCGATGCCATGATGCATTGCTCGAATCCCTTGGCGATGTAGCGGTGGACAGTGCGCAGCGATATGTCGAGGCGGGCGGCGATCTCGCCATGGCTCAGGCCTTCGAGCTGCGCCATCAGGAATGCCTGGCGGGCCGGCAGCGACAGGCCCGCCAACATCTCGTCGATTTCCTGCAGCGTTTCCAGGATGATCAGGCGCTGCTCGGCCGAGGGCGCCAGGGCCTCCGGCATCAGCGCCAGGGCTTCCAGGTAGGCCTGCTCCACCGAACGCCGCCGGTGGTGGTTGAGCAGCAGGCGCTTGGCGATGGTGGTCAGATAGGCGCGCGGCTCGCGCAGGACGTCCAGTTCATGGCGGTGGCGCAGCACCCGCACGAATGTGTCCTGCGCCAGGTCGGCCGCGTCGAAGCTGTTGCCCAGCTTGGCGCGCAGCCAGCCGTGCAGCCACCCATGGTGAGCGCGATACAACAAATGGACGTTGTCGCTGGCGGCGACCGCAGGATTCGGCACGGAGGACTCCCTGAACTAACAATCACAAATAGAAATCAATCTCATTCTAAATGCAAAACCATGATTCCGGTCAAGTCCGCGCGCCGCGCTTGACGGGGATATGATGGGGACGGATTCCTCCCTACAGGCCTGCCTCATGTTCTACGCCGCGCTCAAATTCATCCACCTGATGGCCGTGATCCTCTGGGTCGGGGGCATGCTGTTTGCGCACTGTTTCCTGCGGCCGGCGGCCGCGCAGTTGGAACCGCCAGTCCGGCTGCGGCTGATGGCGTCGGTGCTGGGTCCGTTCCTGAATGCCGTGCTGGCGGCCATCCTGCTGATCCTGGCGACCGGCGCGGCGATGATCGGCCAGGAAGCCAGCCAGGCGGCGCAAACGGGCGGCGCTTTCTTCATGCCGCGCAGCTGGACCCTCATGGCCTCGGGCGGCCTGGTCATGACGGCCATCTACGCCTATATCCGCTTCGTGCTCTACCCGCAGCTGCGGGCGGCGGTCGCCGCATCCGCCTGGCCCCAGGGCGGGCAGGCCATGGCCGGCATACGCCGCTGGGTCGGCATCAACCTGCTGCTGGGCATCGCCATCGTGGCCATCGTCTTTCTGGTGTAGGCGGATATCAGCCGCCGGGCGCCAGCTATCGGGCATGCGCAGGCTGGTATCGGAATTCTTTTGCTTGGTGCAATACGCAGTACATCCGCGCTGGCCACACTGCGGGTGACTCTCGCGGGCCTACACAAACAAAAGGAATCTCCATGATCAAGCGTGTCTTCCAACTGGCCGCCCTCGGCCTGTTCGCCTCCGCCTCGGCCGCGCACGCCGCGGCCCCCATCGACAACAGCGCCCTGGACAAACCGGAATTCCGCGAGCACAAGGCCACCTACGGCGTGGTCTACCGCCTGCCCCAGGACGTCAATGCCATCCTGGACGCCAAGATCAACGCCACACTGAAGGCCGACCTGCTCAAGCTGGGCCTGAAGACCGAAGCCGAAACGCCCAACATGCCGCACGTGACGGTGGTGCACATCCACAGCGCCGACCCGCAAACGCCCGCCCGTATGTTGAAGGCCCTGCCCAAGCCGCCGGCCCCGCTGCAGGTCACGCTGAAGAACTTCTATCCGACCGAAGCCGCCAAGGGCGCGGGCCACCCGTGGTGGCTGGACCTGGGCGTGGTCAAGAGCGGCCAGGGCTTCGAAGACATGATGCGCTACAACACCGTCGCCACCGCCGCCCTGGCGCCGCTGCGCGATGGCCCGCTGCCGCGCGTCACCGGTCCGGTCTACGCCAAGATGGGCGATGCCGGAAAGGACCTGGTCAAGACCATGGGCGTGAGCGGCGTGAACATCATGCAGGACGGCAAGGAAGTGCGCGCGCACAACCCGCACACCACGCTGGTCTACAGCATGGCCTTGTACGACACGCGCCTGCAGGACGCCATGAAGCAGGAGTCCGACAAGTTCAACGCCGTGCTGCCCGACGGCATCAACACCACCTTCAAGGACGTGTCCATCGTCGAGATCGGCTTCGCCGGCAACGTGGTGCGCGAGATCTACCGCGTCAGCCTGGAAGACGGCTCGGCCATCGACGTGGCCACGGGCAAGAAGGTCGGGTCCTAAACGCCAGCTGCGGGAGCGGCCTCGCCGTTCCCGCTATAAAGTTCCAACGTACCGACGGGCGGCGCGCAGCATGAAAGCGCGATCCGCTGATCGCTGCGGCCCCTGATGCTGCCATTTCGTGGCAGCATTATGGATCCGCCATCCCCGCCCGTCCCATGTCCCGCACCGAACGCCTCCTGGGCCTGCTGCAGACCTTGCGCTGCCATCGCCGCCCCGTCAGCGGCCGCCAGTTGGCCGCCGACCTCGGCGTCAGCATCCGCACGCTGTACCGCGACATCGCCACCCTGCAAGCGCAGGGCGCCGAGATCGAGGGCGAGCCGGGCGTGGGCTACGTGCTGCGCCCCGGCTTCATGCTGCCGCCGCTGATGTTCAGCACCGAGGAAATCGAAGCGCTGGTGCTGGGCACCCGCTGGGTGGCGGACCGCGCCGATCCGCGCCTGGCGCAGGCTGCGAGCAATGCGCTGGCCAAGATCGGGGCGGTGCTGCCGGGAGAGCTGCGCGACGGGCTGGATGCGATACCGCTGCTGGTCGGCCCCAGTTCGATGCGGGTGATAGATCGGGTGGACCTGGCGCTGATCCGCCACGCCATACGCTGCGAACAGAAAATCGACATCACCTACCGCGACGACAAGGGCGCCGATTCCACGCGGCTGATCTGGCCGTTTGCGCTGGGGTTCTTCGACAGTGTGCGCATCGTCATGGCCTGGTGCGAACTGCGCCAGGATTTCCGCCATTTCCGCACCGACCGCATCGCCACCTTGACGCCCGGCCCGCGCTATCCCAAGCGCCGGCATGCCCTGCTCAAAGAGTGGCGCGCGATCGAACATGCGCCCAAGAAATCCTGATGCAAGCTACTGCCAAAAACTGACAGTACCCCTGTCTAAGATGAGCGCGTCTACCACCCGGAGCGCATCATGTCAGACACCAATTTCGTCATTTTCTACGTCGAAAAGCCCGCCGCCAGCGCCGCGTTCTATAGCGCCCTGCTGCAGCGTCCGCCCGTCGAAAGCTCCCCGACCTTCGCGCTGTTCAGGCTGGATTCCGGCCTGATGCTGGGCCTGTGGTCGCGCTATACCGTGGAACCGGCCGCCGCCGGCCGCGGCGGCGCGACCGAACTGGCCTTCACCGTGCCCGACGCACAGGCGCTGGACCGCCGCCATGTGGACTGGAGCCTGCGCGGCCTGCCCATCCTGCAAGCGCCCACCGACATGGATTTCGGCCGCACCTTCGTGGCGCTGGACCCCGACGGCCACCGGCTGCGCGTGTTCGCGCCGGCGCCGCAGGAACAGGCCGCGGAGCAGCACGCGCCCGCCATGGCCAGTGCCTGAAGCGCGCATATGAAACGGGGGCCTGAGGCTCCCGCCTCAGCCCCCAATTCAGGCTTGCGCCCGAACCCGGCGCGGCAACATCAGGAACGCTGATCGCGCGGGGTCAGCGCCACGGTTTCGCCGCGTCGGCGGAACAGCACCTGGTACAGCACGGCCAGCACCAGCAGGAACGGCACGCCGAACACCAGCGTCATCTTGAAGACGCTGGTGAAGTAGGTGGTGGCCAGAATGGCCAGCATCGCGCCCGCGCCCAGCAGGGTCAGCACCGGAAAGCCCGGCATGCGGAACGACAGCTTGCCCCCGCCTTCGCGTGCCCAGCGGCGGCGAAAGCAGTAGTGGGTCACGAAGATCATCATCCAGGTGAACAGCGCCCCGAACATCGAAATCGCCATCATCAGCGTGAACGAGGTCTCGGGGTACAGCACGTTCAGCACCGCGGCGATGGCGATGCCGCTGGTCGACAGCAGCAAGGCGTTCAGCGGCGTGCCGTTGCGGCTCAGCCGGCCGAAGGCGGATGGCGCATGGCCGGCGCGCGACAGGCTGAACATCATGCGGGTGGTGATGTACAGCTGGCTGTTCATGGCCGACAGCGCCGCCACCAGCACGATGAAGTTGATGACGCCCGCGGCCCCCGGAATCTCCAGCGCCTGCATCACCTTGACGAAGGGACTGCCGCCCTTGCCGGCCTCGTCCCAGGGCACGATGGCCAGGATCAACGCCAGCGTCAGCAGGTAGAACACCACCAGCCGGACGATGGTGGCGCGGAAGGCCTGCTTGACCGCGCGCTCGGGATCTTCGGCCTCGCCCGCCGCCACCGCAATCATCTCCACGCTGAGGTAGCTGAAGATCGAGATGACTACCGCGATCCACATGCCCCAGACGCCGTTCGGGAAGAAGCCTCCGTGCGAGGTGTACAGCGCCGTGCCGTACTGCGGATTGCCCCAGACCACATAGGCGCCCAGGATGATGAAGGCCACGATGGCGGTGATCTTGATGGTGGAGAACCAGTATTCGACCGTGCCGAAGGTCTTGACGCTCATGGCGTTGATGAAGATCAGCACCGCCGAGAACAGGCAGACCCACTGCCAGCCCGGCACGTCCGGGAACCAGAACTTCATGTACTCCGCCACGGCGGTGACTTCCGTGCCCACCGCCAGCACCACGCAGGACCAGTACGCATAGCGCACCAGAAAGCCCGCCAGCGGGCCGACGTAGTGCTCGGCGTAGGCGCCGAACGAGCCCGAGGTGGAATGCGCCACCGTCATTTCCGCCAGGCAGCCCATCAGCAGCAGCGTGATCAGGCCGCCGATGGCGTAGCTGATGATGACGCTGGGTCCGGCGAAGCCGATGGCGAACTTGCTGCCCAGGAACAACCCCGTGCCTATGGCGCCGCCAATGGCGATCATGCTCATCTGGCCCGACGTCAGCCGCCGCTTCAGGCCCTGCTCGCGTTCGGCGATCTGGCCGAATCCTTTCTGTTGTTGCATTTGTCTCCTCCAGGTCCTGCGCTCTCTTGTGGATGTAGGGCCGGTTCGGCCCGCGCAATACGGCTGCGTCGCGGCGCTCAGGTCACGGCGGCGCGGTGCTTGAATTCCGGTTTGTCCCAGGAACGCGTGTCCAGCACGTCCTTCAGGATGTCGACGGCGTCCCATACGTCGGCGTAGCCGAAGTACAGCGGCGTCAGGCCAAAGCGCAGCACCTCGGGCTCGCGGTAGTCGCCGATCACGCCGCGCGCGATCAGCGCCTGCATTACCTCGAAGCCGTTGGGATGGCGGAAGCTGACGTGGCTGCCGCGGTCGGCGTGCTTGCGCGGCGTCACCAGCGTAAGGGGGTGCTCGGCGCAGCGTTCTTCGACCAACGCGATGAACAGGTCGCCCAAAGCCAGCGACTTGTTGCGCACCTCGGCCATGTCAGCGGCATGCGCCACGTCCAGACCGCATTCCACCAGCGACAGCGACACGATGGGTTGGGTGCCGCACAGATAGCGGCGCACGCCGCCCGCCGGCTCGTAGGCCACGGCCATATCGAACGGCCGCGTGTGGCCCCACCAGCCGGACAGCGGCTGCCAGAAATCCTTGGTGTGGCGCGGCGCCACCCAGATGAAGGCGGGCGAGCCCGGGCCGCCGTTCAGGTACTTATAGGTGCAGCCCACGGCGAAGTCGGCGTTGGCGCCGTTCAGGTCCACCGGCACCGCGCCCGCGGCGTGCGCCAGGTCCCAGATGGCCAGCGCGCCGCGCTCGTGCGCCAGCGCAGTCACGGCGGCCATGTCGTGCATCTGGCCGCTGCGGTAGTTCACGTGCGACAGCAGCATCACCGCCACGGACTCGTCCAGCGCCTTTTCCAGGGGCAGTTCGTCGTCGATCAGGCGCATTTCGTAGCCCTGCTGCAGCAGGTCGATCATGCCCTGAATCATGTAGAGATCGGTGGGGAAGTTGTCGCGTTCGGACAGGATGACGCGGCGCTGCGGGTGCTGGTGCTGCTGGATGCGCAGGGCGGCGGCCAGCGCCTTGAAGATGTTCAGCGAGGTCGTGTCGGTCACGACCAGCTCGCCTTCGCGCGCGCCCAGCAGGCGGCCCAGCTTGTCGCCCAGGCGGGCGGGCAGTTCGAACCAGCCGGCGGTGTTCCAGCTGCGGATCAGGCCCGTGCCCCATTCCTGGCCGATCACGGCGGCGGCGCGGGCGGCGGCGTCCTTGGGCAGCACACCCAGGGAATTGCCGTCCATGTAGAGCACGCCGGGCGGCAGGTCGAAACGGTCTTTGAGGGGCGCCAGGGGGTCCTGGCGGTCGGCGTTGACGCAGGCGTCGCGGGTGTTCATTTTCTGCTCCAAGAGGCTATATTCTGGGTACATACTATCAGCGCGATCGGGCTGATAAATTGCAAAATCAGGCGCGGAATACCCTAGGTTTCCGCATTGAATTGCACGTAATCCGTATTTTTGGAATTTGATTGCACCATGCAGATCGACGCCATAGACCAGCGCATTCTTTACCGGCTGCAGGAAGACGGCCACCTCAGCAACCAGGACCTGGCCGAGCAGGTGGCGTTGTCGCCCTCGGCCTGCCTGCGGCGGGTGCGCGCCCTGGAGGAAAGCGGACTGATCCGCAACTATCGCGCCGTGCTGGACGCGGAAAAGCTGGGTTTCGAGCTGGAGGCCATCGTCCATGTGTCGCTGGACCAGTCGCGCCCGGGCTGGCACGAGGAGTTCCTGGCCGGCATCGCGCTGCATGACGAGATCACCGAGGCCAGCATCGTGACCGGCGCGTCCAACTACATCCTGACAGTGAGCACGCGCAATCTGAAGGCGTTCTCACTGTTCGTCGAAGACAAGCTCAGCAAGATCCCGGGCGTGCGGAATCTGTCCTCGCATATCGTCATGCGCAAAGTGAAGAACCGCGGCGGCATGCTGCCGCTGGCCAGTTGGCGCTAGGGCCCGATCAGGCCGGGCCCAACCGCAGAAAGCCGAACACCGTCACGAAATGGCAGGCCGTGCCACCCATGACGAACAGGTGCCAGATGCCGTGCGCGTGCGGCCAGCGCTGGTCGTTGACGTAGAACAGCGTGCCGGCGGTATAGACCGCCGCGCCCGCCAGCAGCCAGGCGAGCCCGGCCGCGGACAAGGCGCCCGCTATCGGCGCTGCAAACATCACGCCCAACCAGCCCATCGCCAGATACAGCGGCAGGGCCGGCGCCGCGCCGCGCGCCCACCACAGTTCGCGGCTGATGCCGACCGCGGCCAGCGCCCAGATCGCCACGCCCATGGCCGCGCCCCAGCCATGCTCCACCGGCCCGTAGGCCAGCGGCGTGTAGGTGCCGGCGATCAGCAGGTAGATCGCGCAATGGTCGGCCTTGGCCCATAGCGCCTTACGGCGGCCGCGGGTGCAATGGAACAGCACCGACGAGGCATAGACCGCGATCATCGACGCGGCGAACACGGCGCAGGCAACGACCTGCCGCGTGTCCACCTTCAGTTCGGCGGCGCGGGCAATCAGCGCGCCCGAGGCCGCCACGGCGAGCGCCAGGCCGGCCAGGTGCGTCGCGCCGTTGAATCGTTCGCCCTTGTACATGCACGCCCTCCGCCCGCCGGCCACGCGCCGGCGCCACCCATGATGGTCCGGTTGTGTGACAAGCCGAGGTCAGGGCGGCATGGCGTCAGGCGACGAAGTCCACCGCCGCCGGATAGCCTTCCAGCGCGCGCGCCGAGAGAATGGCGCGCTGCACCGCGATCGCCATGGCCTCGGCCGCCATCACGCCCAACAGCATCACGTTGCCCGGCTTGCCGGACGTGCCGGTGCCCAGCGCAAAGATGGTGTCGCCGTCCAGCATGGTGTGGATGGGATTGATGGTGCGGGCCAGGCCGTCATGCGCCATGCCGGCGATCTTCTGTGCCTGCGCCTTGGTCAGCTTGGCGTCCGTCGCGACCAGGCCGATGGTGGTGGCGGTGCCCGGCCGCATGGACTTGGGCAGGTCGCCCGCGAGGATGGCGGCTCGGGTATCCAGCAGCATCTTGCCGTCAGAGGTGCGCGCGCCGGCCAGGATGCGTCCGGTAGCCGGGTCCACCACGTCGCCCACCGCATTGACCGCGACGATGGCGCCCACGGTCACGCCCGCCACGGTCAGCGAGGCGCTGCCGATGCCGCCCTTCATGGCGCGCTTGGGGCCGTACAGCTTACCCACCGTCGCGCCGGCCCCGGCGCCCACGTTGCCCTCCTGCGGCGCGGCGTCGGTGGCCGACTTGCAGGCCTGGTAACCGGCCGCCGCATCCGGCCGGATCGAGGCGTCGCCCACTCCCAGGTCGAACAGGATGGCCGAGGGCACGATGGGCACATGCGCCACCCCCACGTCGAAGCCGATCTTCTTTTCTTCCAGATAGCGCATGACGCCCGAGGCCGCGTCCAGCCCGAAGGCGCTGCCGCCGGACAGCACCACCGCGTGCACTTTTTCGACCATGTTCACCGGATTGAGCAGATCGGTTTCGCGGGTGCCGGGCGCCGCGCCGCGCACATCGACCCCGGCGGTCGCGCCGGCCTCGGCGATGATGACGGTACAGCCCGTCGGGCGGCGCGTGTCGGTGTAGTGCCCCACCCGCAAGCCCGCCACCTGCGTGATGCTGCCGCCGCCCGGCATCAGCCGCGTGCCGTCCGCGGCCTGGGCGGGCATTGCGCTTGCTGCTGCCGCGCCTGCGGCCGCCATCATGAAAGCTCGCCTGTTCCATTGCTGTTCCACACCGCTCTCCATCGAAGTCCTGCCTGGATGAACCCCGGTCGCCGGGCGCCGGGGCATGGGTATCGCCATATGACTTGCAGCTATATTTTTACTATTCCTTATGCTTTGTGGAAAAATAGACGCGTTGTTAGAGTGCGGCTACGCCGGAGGGCATTGCAGGCACGGATGCTCTCCACCGAGATATCTGCCATCCGTGGAGCACCGCCATGAAACTCTTCCGTACGCTGTTCGTCGCCGGCCTGGTCCAGGTCGCCGCCTTGTCCGCGGCCCACGCCCAATCCGGACTGGACCAGATCAAATCCGCCGGCGTTTTCAAGATCGGCACCGAAGGCACCTACGCCCCCTTCACTTTCCACGACGCATCCGGGCAGCTTACCGGGTTTGACGTGGACATCGGCCGCGCCATCGCCGAACGCCTGGGCGTCAAGGCGCAATTCGTCGAAGGCAAGTGGGACGGCCTGATCGCCGGCCTGGACGCCAAGCGCTACGACGCGGTGATCAACCAGGTCGGCATCACCGACGCGCGCCGCGCCAAATATGATTTTTCCGATCCCTACATCTCGTCGGCCGCGGTGCTGATCGTGCGCGACGACAACACCAGCATCAAGTCCTTCGACGACCTGAAGGGCAAGAAGTCCGCCAACACGCTGACCAGCAACTTCGGCAAGCTGGCGCAACAGCACGGCGCGGAAGTGATCGCGGTGCAGGGCTTCAATGAAGCCATCGACCTGCTGACCTCGGGCCGGGTCGAGGCCACCGTGAACGACAACCTGTCGTTCCTGGACTTCAAGAAGCAGAAGCCCAACGCCCGCGTAAAGATCGCCGCCACCGACAAGACCGCCGAATTCAGCAATTCGGGCGTGCTGATCCGCAAGGGCAACCCCGAGCTGCAGGCCGCCATCAACAAGGCGCTGGCCGACATCAAGGCGGATGGCACCTACAAGACCATCTCGGTCAAGTACTTCGGCACGGACCTGTCGGCGCAATAAGCGAGCGGAGCGCACATGACGCTACCCCCCTGGCTGCAATCCGTCCTGCCCGACTGGCTGCTGGCGCAACTCGGCAACTGGGCGGTGCCGGCCTGGGTACAGCTGATGCTGGACTCGTTCTGGCCGCTGCTGCACGCGGGGCTGATGTTCACGGTCCCGCTGACGTTGATGTCGTTCGCGCTGGGCCTCGCGCTGGCCTTCGTGGTGGCGCTGATCCGCCTGTTCGGCCCCGCGCCGCTGGTGGCCCTGGTGCGCTTCTACGTCTGGCTGATCCGCGGCACGCCGCTGCTGGTGCAGCTGTTCGTGATCTTCTACGGCCTGCCCAGCATCGGCATCGTGCTGGATCCGCTGCCCGCCGCGCTGATCGGCTTCACCCTCAACGTCGGCGCGTACAACTCGGAAGTGATACGCGGCGCCATCGAGTCCATCACCAAGGGCCAGTGGGAAGCGGCCTATTCGCTGAGCATGACGCGGGCGCAGGCGTTGCGCCGGACCATCCTGCCGCAGGCGGCGCGGGTGGCGGTGCCGCCCCTGTCCAACTCCTTCATCGCGCTGGTCAAGGACACCTCGCTGGCGGCGGTGCTGACCGTGCCCGAGATCTTCCAGGCCGCGCAGCGCATCGCCGCCGTCACCTATGAACCGCTGATCCTGTACACCGAGGCCGCGCTGATCTACCTGGTGTTCAGCTCCGTGCTGTCCGCCGCGCAGGTCCGCCTGGAACGGCGCTTCGGCCAGCATGCGGTCTTTAACGAGAAAAACCGATGATCCGCCTGGAAAAGATAGAGAAGGCGTTCGGCGGCAATCCCGTGCTCAAGCAGGTGGATGTGAGCATCGCCGAAGGCAGCGTCACCGCCCTGATCGGTCCCTCCGGCAGCGGCAAGAGCACCCTGCTGCGCTGCGTGAACCTGCTGGAAGTTCCCGACCGCGGCACGCTGGAGATCGGACCGGAGACGGTGCAATTCGAGCCCGGCCGCAAGCTCTCGCGCGATCAGGTCCAGCGCGTGCGCAAGCAGACCGGCATGGTGTTCCAGAACTTCCAGCTGTTCCCGCACCAGACCGTCATCGGCAACGTCATGGAAGGCCTGCTGACGGTACAGAAGTGGCCGCAGGACCGCGCGCGCGCCCGCGCCGAGGAACTGCTGCGCAAGGTCGGCATGCTGGAAAAGCGCGACGCCTGGCCCGCCAATCTTTCGGGCGGCCAGCAGCAGCGCGTGGCCATCGCCCGCGCGCTGGCGCCGGCGCCGCGCGTGCTGCTGTGCGACGAGCCGACCTCGGCGCTGGATCCTGGCCTGGCGGCCGAAGTGGTGGACGTGCTACGCCAGCTTGCAGCCGAAGGCATGACCATGCTGATGGCCACCCATGACCTGCGCCTGGCGGCCAGCGTGTCGCGCGAGGTGGTGTTCCTGCTGGACGGCACGGTGGTCGAATCCGGCGATTCGCGCACGCTGTTCAGCCAGCCGGCGGACCCGCGCACGGCCGCGTTCATTTCGACCTTGACGCAGGAAGCGGCGCTGTAGGACGGCGGGAGTCCCGCCCGGCCCGCCGCCCGTGCCGCCTCAGTTTTCGCTGTCCGTCACGAAGTAATCGAACAACGATTCCGGTTCGGCGGCGACGACCCGCGCGGCGATGTCGCGCCGCAGCTGGGCGTGGACACGCTGCGCGTCCGGCGCGGGATTTCCCAGCAAGTCAAAGAACTCCGGCGGCAGCACGCCGGGACGCAGCACGCCCTGGACGCTGCGCGCGCCGCGGCGCAGATGGAAGCTATACGACTTGTCCGCGCTGCGGCTATAGCGCGCTTCGGGCAGCGTCAGGTCCACCGTGTAGCAGCCGCGCGTGACGGCGCGTGTGACGAATTCGAACGCGTCGCGCACGCCCGGACCGGGATGTCCGCTGATGACGGACAATTCCTTGCGCGGCGCAGGCACGCCGTCCTGCTCCAGCTTCGGCAGCGCGCCGCGCAAGCCCTGGAAGGTCAACGCCAGCATGGCCAGCGCCCCGTGGCCATGGTAGGCCTGGACGGCGTCGAAACAGATGGGCAGCGGCCCCTCCTCGGCCGTCACGGTCAAGGAGGAAGCGCGTTGTTCGGGGGTAGTCATGGAATATCTCCGTGTCGTGCGCGGTCACGGACCGCCGCCATGGCGGCCCGCTGGCGCAAAGATGGGTCTAGGGTTGAAGGACGCGCCAGGGCGCGCCCAGGTGGGCTGGCGAATTCAGAAGCGCGTGCGCAGCGTCAGGCTGAAGCTGCGGCCGGGTTCCAGCAGCGGATTCAGATCGGTCATGGCATAGGCCACGTTGGATGAGGTCGCCGCCGTGCGGTAGGCGCGGTCGAACAGGTTGTTCACGCCCAGCACGACCTGCGTATTGCCGGCCTGCGGCAGCCCCAGGCGATCCAGCTGGAACTGGGCGTACAGGTTCACGACACCGAAGCCCGCGGCCGGATATTCGGTGCGCTCGGCGTAGCGGCTCTGGCCCTTGGCCCACTGCAGTTCGCCGCTGAGCGCATAGGCTTCGTTGGGGCTCATGTATTGCACGCCCAGCAGGCCGCTGAAGGGCGCGATCGATTGCAGCGGCGTGTCCGTCGTGCGGTTGGTGCCGTGCAGGTAGCTGGCGTTGCCGTACAGATTGACGTCGCGGCTCAGTTGCCAGCGCCAGTCCAGCTCCAGGCCCTGGATCCGCGCCCGGCCGACGTTGCGGCGCTGCGTGGCGGGCAGGCCCTCATAAGAGGTGGTGACGTTCTCCAGGAAGTCGCTGTAGTTGCTGCGGAAGGCGGTCAGGCCGACGGTGGCCTGCTCGAAGTGCAGCCGGGTGCCGGCTTCCACGGTGACGCCGCGTTCCGGCTTCAGGCCCGGGTTCGGAATGGTGTAGCTGGTTCCGGTATAGCCGCTGCTGAACATTTCCGAGGTCCACGGCATGCGGAACGAGCTGCCCACGCTGCCCAGCAATTCGACCACCTCGGTAGCGCGGTAGGCCAGCCCCAGGCTACCGGTGGTGGCGGTTTCGGTGGCGTTCTGCGCGGCGCGGAACGCGGGCAGCAGATTCGGCGAGGGCAAGGGTTCCAGCCCCACGTCGGACTTGAACCAGTCGAAGCGGCCGCCTGCCGTAACGGTCCATTTCGGCGCGGGCTTCCATTCGGTGGTCAGGAATGCGCCGACGTTGGTCTGGTACTGGTCAGGGCCGGTCTTGGCATAGGACGTGCTGGTGGTCGTGGTGGTGCCGTTGGGGCGGCGCACGGTGATGTCGCTGCGCGATTCCGATCCGGGACGGCGCTCATGCATGAAGTCCAGGCCGAAAGTCGTATTGGTGTCGGCCCACGGCACCGTTGCCGCGACGCTGCCGCCCCACACCACCGGCCCGATCACATTGCTGCGCGAATCCACCACGCGCGCCGGATTGGTCTGGTTGTGCGTGGCCATGACGGTGCCGAACTCGTTCACATAGACGCTGGCCTTGAGCGCGCTGATGACGCCATCGAACTCGCCGCTGTAGGCCAGCCTGCCCTGCTTGACCTTGAGCGGATCGCGGCGGCTGTAGCTCAAGGGATATTGCGGCACCGTGCCGGCCGCGCCGTCCTTCACATAGGCCACGCGCGCGCTGGCCTCGATGCGCTGGCGCGCGTCGGGCATGTAGCCCAGCACGATTCCGCCGCCCGCGCCGCGGAAGTCGCTGTTGGGCACTTCGCCCGCCGCGCTGTCGTAATTGCTGGCGCGGCGTCCGGTGGCGTAGACGCGCAGGTCGAAGCCGTCGCCGGCGCCTTCCAGCGCCACATTGCTCTGCACGCCATCGCCGTTGGTGTTGTACGTGACCGAGGCTTCGCCGCCATTCAACCCGAAGGGCTGGCTCAGATTGCCATGCGCCCGCTTGGTGACGAAGTTGACTAGCCCACCCAGGCCGTCGCTGCCGAAACGCGAGGAGTTCGGCCCGCGCACCACCTCGACCTGCTCGATCTCGGTCGGGCTGATGAGCATGAACTGCAAGGTGTTGCGGCCGCGGAAGCGGTCGCCGTCGATGAACATCGGCACCCGCATGTCGTTGGTATTGAGTCCGCGCAGGAACAGCGTGCCGGCGATGCCGCCGCTACGGCTGACGGTAGCGTTGGGCACGCGGCCCAGCAGATCCAGCGTGCTCATCGTGTTCAGCCGATCGATGTCCTGGCTGTCGACCACGCTGACGGCTTGCGTGACGTTGTGATCGATCGAGGCGGCGGGCGGCGTGGCCCCCATGGGCCGCAGGCGGCCGTCATCGGGCTGGCCGTCGGCCGTGACCTGGATCGACGGCAATTGCGCTACGTCGGCCGCGGCGCTGGGCGCGGCGATGGCGGCGGTCAGCAGTCCGGCGCCGACCAAGGGGGCATAAAGATAGGAGCGTTGCATACATGCACACAAGAGAGGGGGCAAAATCGGAATGGGCGCGGCGGTCCGCGCCTCGTCAGGCGGGAGGCAGGTCTTGATCGATGGCCGGCGTGGAATCCCTCAGCCAGGGCAGAAAGCCACGCAAGAACCGGCTGGAAGCAGGCATGAAGTAGCTGCCGTGGTGATACATCGGGTCCAGCGAGGTCACGATCAGGCGACCCGGCGTGCTGTGCCTGTCCTCGTACAGCACCGATCCAGCGCCGACCTTGTCGATCAAGGACAGCGCGCCTGGCGGCGGTTCGAAGGAGCCGTGCTGGTGCCAGGTGGCGTCGGCCAGCGTCAGGGTGCTGAACAGCGGATGCGCGGGCGCCGCCAGGCGCAGGCCGGAATCGGCGCCCGGCTCTTTCCACCACCAGAAATTCACTTCGGACGGGGTCCAGCGCACGCCGTCCAGCCAGCGCTCGGAATGGGTTTCGCCCATGGCGACCAGGGTATTGCCGGCGGCCAGGAAGCGGCGCCAGAGATCGCGGTGCGGCACCAGCAGATCCGGATTGCTGCGGCACGACACGATCAGCGCGTCGCAGCCCCGCAGCGCGGCCTCGTCCAGGTCGCGGAGGTATATCGTCCGGTCGATGTGAGGCATCAGGTCCGGCGTATGGAAGGTGCGATGGTGGTAGTAGGTGCCGGCGTCCAGCGCCACGATCACGGGGGTGCGTCCTGCGGTCATGCCGCGTCTCCCTGCAGCCAGTCGAACAGTTGGGGAACGATGCGGCCGGCGCTGTCGGCGCTGCCGGCGTACATCCACAGGTCATTGCCGGAATGCACCAGCAGGCGTCCGCCTCCTGGCAGGGCCAGGACCCAGTCGATGGGCTGGGCATCGGGACCCAGCGTGTTGAGTACCTGCGCGCCGCCCGGCGCGGGATTGCCGCCGCGCGCATAGAAACCCGCCACGCCGCGCCTGAACGTCAGGTGTTCGGGGTCCACGCCGTCGAACACCGGATGGGGCGCTGCACGCTGCACCCGCAGGCCCGCGATGCCTGCGCCGGATCCCGGCACGAAGGGCGCCAGCCAGCGCAGGAAGGGATAGGCGACATGGCCGTTGAAGACCAGCGTGCCGCCCGCTTCCAGATAGGCTTCCAGGAGCGCGCTGTGCTCCAGCAAGTAGCGCTGGTCGGTGTGCGCCGGGACCAGCAGCGCGCGGTAGCCGGAAAGATCGCGTTCATGCAGCTGATACAGCGGCAGGCAGGCGGCGCGCGGCGCGGCGCCGCCAGTCAGCGCGGCAGGGCCGTCACCGGTCCAGTTGTTCAGGTAGGCAATGGTGTTTTTCATGGTTCAACGGAAGACAGGGATCACGCCCAGGATGTCGCCGGCTTCGCCGCGCAAGGTGGCCACGCGCACCGGCAGGCCGTACAGGCGGCTCAGGCGTTCGTCGACGCACATGGCGGAGGTCGGACCGGTTTCGCAGCCATCGGCATGCATGAGCAGGGTCTGGTCGGCGATGTGCTGCGCGTGCTGCGGCTGGTGCGTGGTGAAGACCACGGCCAGGCCCTGTTCGCGCGCCAGCCGGCGCAGCAACGACAGGACCACGTCCTGATTGCGCAGGTCCAGGGCGGCCGCGGGCTCGTCCAGGATGATCATGGGACTGGCGCTGGCCATGGCGCGCGCGATGCAGGCCAGTTGCTGTTCGCCGCCGCTCAAGGCGTGGAAGGGACGGTCCGCCAGATGCGCCAGGCCAACTTCGCCCAGACATTCGCGGGCAATGCGCCAGTCGTGCACGCCGGGCGATGCGTACCAGCGCAGATGGCGCGCGCGGCCCATGCTGACCATGGTCAGCACGTCATAGGCATACAGCGTGTCGCTACGCTGGGGCACATAGGCGGCGTGGCCCTGCAGACGGACGCTGCCTGCGGCAGGCGGGTTCAGTCCGAGGATGGTGCGCAGCAGCGTGGTCTTGCCGCGGCCGTTCGGCCCCAGCACCGCCAGGATCTGTCCGGCGGACAGGCTTAGCGACAGATCGCTCAACAGGCGGCGGCCGCCGGCCTGCACGGCCAATTGCTTCAGCTCAAGCATGCTGCGCTCCCCCGCGCTGGGCGCGGCGCAACAGCCATGCGAACAGCGGCGCGCCGATCAGCGCGGTAATCACGCCCAGCGGAATCTCGGCGCTGGTGGCGCTGCGGGCCACGGTATCGACCCACACCATGTAGGTGCCGCCTATCAGGGCGCTGGCGGGCAGCAGCACCCGGTGGTCGGGACCGACCAGCATGCGCGCGATGTGCGGCACCACCAGCCCTACCCAACCCACGGTGCCCGATACGGCCACGCTGGCCGAGACCACCAGCGTGGCGCAGCCCAGCAGCAGCCAGCGCAAGGGCTCGACGGCAATGCCCATGGCGCTGGCCTGCTCGTCGCCCAGCGACAGCACATTGATGCGGAAGCGCAGCGCGTACAGCAGCGCCATGCCGGCCACGACGGGCGGCACGGCCGCCGCCAGCTTGGTGTAGGTTGCGGTGGCGAAACTGCCCATCAGCCAGAACACGATGGCCGGCAGGCTGTCATTCGGATCGGCGAAGTAGGTGGTCAGCGAGATCAGCGCGGAAAAGAAGGCGCTGGTCACCACGCCGGCCAGCACCAGCATCAGGATAGTCGTGCGGCCGTTGGCGCGGCTCAGCAGATAGACGATGGCCACCGCCAGCAAGCCGCCGGCGAATGCCAGGCCCAGCGTCGCCCATAGCGACGAGAACAGCAGGATCGCCGCGCAGCCGCCAAATGCGGCGCCCGAGGAAATGCCCAGGATCTGCGGACCGACCAGCGGATTGCGAAAGGCGCCCTGCAACGCCGCACCGCACATGGCCAGGCTGGATCCTGCGAGCACCGCCAGCAGCACCCGCGGCAAGCGCACCTGCAAGACCACGCGATGCTCCGTGGCGCTGACCGACGGCAGCCAAGCCGCCAAGCCGTCCGGCAAGGCGAGCCCGGCCAGGACGCTGGACACCTGCGACAGCGCGAGCGGATAGCGGCCGACGCAGAGCGCCGCCAGCACGGAAAGCGGCAGCGCCAGCGCCATCAGCAGCCACGGCCACGACCATGCGCCCTGGCGCGTGGACACCGCCCTGCCCGGCGCGCGCGCCGTTTCAACGGAAGCGTTCATAGCCCGCGGCCCCTTGATTCATTTTCAGGCGCAGCACCGCGTCGATCTCGTCCGCGCCGGGCTTATAGCCATAGAGTTCGCCGTAGGCCCGGGCGATGTTGTCCCGCAAGGGCCAGGAGAATTTTTCCGGGTGCAGCAGCAGGCTCAGCCACTGCCAATACAAGGGCGATTCCTGGCTGGGGGGATCCCACAGATACCCGCCCAGCGGCACCTTGTAGACGCGGCGTTCGCGCACGGCGGGTATGTCGGCGAACAGCGGGTCGCGGTACAAGGTTTCCGGCGTCAACTCCGGCTCAAAGTTGTTCAGCAGGATCACCTCGGGCGCCCAGGCCATGATCTGTTCGATGTTCACGGTCTGGCCGCTGGCAATGGATGCGGAGACGTTGCGTCCGCCCGCCAGCGTGATGTCATCCTCGAAGCTGGTGTTGCCGCCCGCGGCGCGCAGCTGCGGCGCATGGCGCGACAGGTACAGCACGCCTGGCCGCTGGCCGGCCGGGATGGCATCCGTGACGGCGCGGATCTCCGCCCGCACTTGATCGCGCCAGCGCAATTGCGCTTGCGCGCGGGCCTCCTGGCCCAGCGACAGGCCGATCAGGCGTATCCATTCGCGGGTGCGGTCCTCGGTGCCGTACACCAGCGCCGCGGTCGGCAGCCCGGCATTGCGCAGGGGTGCGAGCAGGTCGTCGCCCATATGCCCCCATTGCCACACCAGGTCGGGCTGCATCTGCAGCAGCGTTTCCACATTGGGCACGAAACCGGAACGGGTGATGTCCGTGCGCACCGCGGCCGTGGCCGGAAAGATCCGCGCCAGCAACCCGTCCTTCATCAGGCCGTAGGCGCTGGGATGCATGCCCGCCAGGTGCTCCGCGCCCCCATCCAGCGAGATCAGCAGCGATCCGGCGGGCATGGGCAGGGTCACCGCGCGCTGCGTCGGGGCGGGCAGGCTGACGGCATTGCCCAGCATGTCCTTGAACACGATGGGCGTCGCGCCGGCGGCGGACGACAAGAGAGCGCCTGCCGCCACGGCGGCGCGGAAATACGCTGAGAAAGTCATGTGGGAGCTGGTTGCGCCGCTCGGCCCCGCCGTTGGCGACGGTCCGCGCAGTGGTACGATCACAAATAAGAATCAATCGCATTAATTTTATTGGCCCAGCCCCCCAGACCAAATGACTATTGTCAATTCACGATCCGCGCCCTTGATGGCGGCGCTGCGCCAGCATCCCTGGTTCGATGGCGTGGACGATGCCGCCCTGCTCGCACTGGCTGGGCGCAGCCGCTGGCTGGAGTTCGGCGCGGGCGATACGATTTTTTCGGAAGGCCAGGCGGCTTCCTCCTGCCTGCTGGTGTGTGCGGGATCGCTGCAAGGCTTGCGCTACACCGCGGATGGCGGCGACAAGGTATTCGGCCATGTCGGCCCGGGCGGCTGGCTGTCGGTGTCCTCGCTGTTCGAGGCCGCGCCGCGCCATTTGCACAGCGTGCGCGCGCGCGCCGACGGCAACGGCTGCCTGCTCAATGGCGAGGCCTTCCGCCAGCTCTGCCTGAACGACGCGCGCTTCGCCTGCCGCGTCATGGCGCACAGCGCCAACCTGATCCGTCATCACACGGACCAGATCGATTGGCTGACGTCGAGTTCGGCGGAAGAGCGCCTGGCTGAGTACATCCTGCGCGCGGGCAAGCCGCAGGGCAGCCAGCCCGTGGTGCTGCCGCTGAGCCATTCGCAGATTGCGGTCAAGCTGGGCATGCGCGCCGAAACGTTGAGCAGGATATTCGCCAAATGGCGGCGCCAGGGCTATATCTCGGACCGGCGCGGCGAGCTATGCATCCTGAAGCTGGATTCGCTCAAGCAGCTGGTGCATATCTAGGACCCTGTCCCGCATTTACGGCACAGGGCCATGCGACTTACTTCGGCGGCAAGGATCCCGCCGGATCGACCGCCTGGCCGTCGTAGCGCAATTCGAAGTACAGGCCGATCTGCTTGCTGTCGCTATTGCCCATTTCGGCAATCTTCTGGCCCTGGCTGACGCGCTGTCCTTCCTTGACCAGCAGCTTGCTGTTGTGCGCGTAGATGCTCAGGAAACTGGCGTTGTGCTTGACGATGACCAGATGGCCGTAGCCGCGCAGGCCGCTGCCGGAATAGGCCACGGTGCCCTGCGCCGCGGCCACCACCGGCGTGCCCGATGAGTTGCTGATGACGATGCCGTTGGAGCCCGAGCCATCGTAGCCGCGCGTGACCTTGCCCTGGGCGGGCCACACCAGCGAGATCGCGCCCGGCGGGGCGGTGCGGCGCTTGGCGGTGGACGTCGACGACTTGGGCGAAGGCGCGGGCTTGCCGCGTGCCTTGCTGGGCGCGGTGGAGGTGCTGGCCTGCCCGGCCGGCGACTGGACCCGCAGCAATTGCCCGACCTCGATGGAATTGGAATTCGACAGATTGTTCCAGCGCACCAGATTGCTCACGCTGGTGCCCTGCTTGCGCGCGATCTGGGTCAGCGTGTCGCCCGATTGCACGCGGTAGTAGCCGGGCTGGACCTTGGTGGTGCCGCAGGCGCTCAGCAACGTCAGCAGCGCGACCGCCAGGACGCACAACCAGCGGCGGGCGGACGGACCTGTCCAGCCCCCGCTGGCGGGCGCTGCGGCTGTGGATGAAACGGAAACGGGCAAGGCCGGAGCGGACAAGGAGAGCACTGAAACCTGGGGCACTGAGGTGGAGTATCGGGATCTGAGTGCGTTCAAGGGTACCAAGATTTTGGCGGATTGGTGTGGCGCGAGCGCTTCGCGGGCCGACGCGGAGCGTGTATAACCCGCAGATCGGGGCGAACGGTTTTCGCCGTGGATCAATGCGCCAGCAAGGACCCTCATGGGAATGAAAGACTCGTCCAGAAGAAACCCGCTCTGCCTGCTGTGGGCCATCCCCTACCTGCTTTGCGGCTGGTTCTCGCATCTGCTGAACGACCCGGTCAGCCATGCTTCGTTCGTGTGGCTGCCGCCCGGCGTGGCGGTCGGCGCCTACCTGCTGACGCGGCGCCGCGACTGGCCCTTGCTGCTGCTCGGCTTCTTCTGCGCGCAGTTGCTGCTGACCCTGGTCTGGCGCGGCCAGCCCCTGACCGCGGTGGTGTTTGCGGTCACGGGCAGCCTGTCTTCGATGCTGGCCGCCTGGACGGTGCAGCGGCTGTCGCCGCGCCGGCACGGGCCTGGCTTCGTGGCCGCGCTGCTGGGCGGCGGCTGGCTGTGGCTGACGCAGGAGGCCGGCGCGCTGCTGCGGCTGCGCACCTGGGTGGTGGCCTATCTCGCCGGCATACTGATCCTGGCGCCGGCCTTCACGGGCTGGGCGCAGTTCCGTCCGCGCCGCTCCGGCGGTCCGCGCTTGCGCGACTTCGTGCTGGGGGCCGTGGCCTACGCGCTAATGATCGTGTCGACCTTCATGACCTTCGACGGCGACATGATCCGCAATCTGCCCTACGTCGTGTCGTTCGAGCTGACCTATCTGCCCCTGGTGTTCGCGGTGCTGATCGCGCTGGTGTGGGGACCGCAAGGCGGCACGCTGGCGATGGTCACCTTGATGGTGATGGCGCTATACCAGAGCGCCCAGGGCGAAGGCCCCTTTGTCGAGGCCAATGATCCCTGGCACGTGCTGCTGGCCACCCAGGTCTACCTGGTGGTCACGGCGCTCCTGCTGCTGCTGGTCAATACCTTGCGCAGCGCCCGCGAGCAGGCGCAGGCCGACGCCGAGCAATGGCGCGGCCGCTTCGACCTGGCGCTGGCGGGCAGCCATCAACTCATGTACCGCTACGATCCGCATGACGGCGCGCTGGAGCTGGCGGGCGACCTGCAGGACGCGTTCGGGCTGTCCGCCGGCGCCATCGCCGACCTGGACTCGCTGCTGGCGCTTGCCCACCCGGACGATCGCGCCCGCCTGTCGATGCACTGGGCGGCGCGGCGTGCGGGCGCGCAGGATCGCACGCCGCTGCCGTTCCGGCTGGCGCATGCGGACGGAGGCTGGCGCGTCGTCAGCGACCGCGGCTCGCCGCTGGCCGACTTCGACGGCAGCGTCGCGGTCGTGGCGGGTATGTGGCGCCTGGGAGAAATCGAGCGCGAGCCGGCCGATGTCCGCTAGCCCAGACAATTCCGGCACCGCTGCGCTGCTGATCCATGGCCTGGGCGGAACCCAGTACGACCTGGGATCCATGCACAAGGTGCTCAGGCGCGTCGGCATCGAAACGCACAGCCTGACCCTGCCCGGGCACGGCACCACGCCGGAAGACCTGGTGTCGGTGCGCGCGGAGGCCTGGCTGGACGCCGTGACCGCCAAATACCATGAGATCGCCGACCGCTACGACACCCTGCACGTGATGGGCATGTGCCTGGGCGCGCTGCTGGCGGTCGAACTCTGCAAGCGGGTCGGCCACAAGAAGGGCAAGCTGGTATCGCTGGCCGCGCCGGTCTTCATCGACGGCTGGAGCACGCCCTGGTATCGCGGCCTGCGCAAGCTGGTCTACCGCATTCCGGGCCTGGGCGCGCGCATGCGGGTCGAAGAGGAAGAGCCCTACGGCATCAAGAACGAATTGGTCCGGTCCATCGTCAAGGCCAAGTTCGAACGTGGCGAGAACTTCCACTACCGCTGGGTGCCGCTGGCCTGCGTGCGCGAAGTCGACCGGCTGCGCGGCTTCGTCAGGCGCGGGCTGGACCGCATCGGCTGCCCCACCCTGATCGTGCACGCCCACGAAGACGAGCTCACCTCCGTGCGCTCGGCCCATCTGCTGCACCAGCAGATCGCCGGCAGCCGGCTGGTGCTGCTGGACAACAGCTATCACATGATCTGCGTGGACAACGACCGCGACCGGGTCGCAGCCAATGTGCTCGAATTCATGGGCCAGGATCCCGCCGCGGCGCAACCCGCGCGCGCCGCCGGACGCGCCGCCCCCATGGGCGCGGAGGACGTCGAACGTCTGCTCGAGGCCTACCGCGGTTCGCTGCTGGCTGGGAAATTCGAATTGCTGTTTCCCTTGTTCGCCGAGGACGTGGTGTGGAACGAGGCAGGCGACAGCCCCATCAGCGGCGTCTATGAAGGCCGGGGCGCGCTGATCGACCTGTTCTCGCGCCTGATGGACTACTCGCGCAACACTTTCGCCATCCAGGGCGTGGGCCCGCCCGCCCCCGCCGGCCGCTCCATCGCGCTGCCGCTGAGCTACCAGGTGCAGGACGGCGCGCAGTTGCATCTGGGCGGCGCCACGCACACCCTGCGCCTGCGCAACAACGCCATCTCCAAGGTCAACGCCCAGGCCGACGACCCCACGCGCGACGATGCCATGTGGCGCCGGCTGGCCGCCGCCAGCGGCCGGGAGCCCGAGGGCGACGCCATCGACGCGGACACCCAGGCCCTGACGGCCGAAGCGCTGCCCGACGCCTTTGAAGCCGCGCTCATCGAGCGGCGGGCCCTGGCCCGCGAACCTTCGGCCGCCATCGCCATCCGGCTGTACGCCTGCGAGCAGCAGGCGCGCCACGGCGATGCGCCGGCCTCGCCCGAACCCGACGCGGCGCCCCTGGACCAGGTGCGGCATGCCGCCTGGCAACGGCTGTCCGGCCTGCCAGCCGATCAGGCGCAGCGCCGCTACATCGCGCTGGTGCGGCGCTTGGACGCAGCCTGACGGCCTGCCTGCGCACTAGAATACCGCCATGTCCCGCCTGACCCGCCTCCAGCACCTCGGCAGCGCCGCGCGCGCGCGGGGCGTGCTATGGCTGGCGCTCCTGGCCCTGGCGCTGCGCGCGCTGGTGCCCGCGGGTTACATGCCCGACGCCCGGGCGCTGCACGATGGCCGGCTGGAAGTCACGTTCTGCTCGGCTGCCGGCGACCTGTCGGCCCTGACGCTGGCGCTGTCGCCCGGCGACAAGAACAAGGCCGGACACGAAACCGCCGAGGCCGGCGCGCTCTGCCCCTTCGGCCTGCTGGCGCATGTGGCGCCCGCGCCCGCCCCCGCGCTCACTCCCCTGCTGCTGGCCGCCGGCCGGCATGCGCTGCCCGCGCCCGCGCGCGACGCGCCCCCCGTCCGGACCGCCTCGGGTCCGCCTCTCGGTTCCCGCGCCCCGCCATTCCTCGCCTGACTCCGCCTGCACGCGCGGCCCCGCCGCGCTCCTGGACGAACCGTCAACCGACGAGGTTTTCATGCATTCCCCTCTTCTGCGCGCGCCCGCTGGCGCGCCGCGCGCCCACGCGCCCGATCCGCGGCGCCGCCTGCTGCTGTCCTCTTTCGCCCTGCTGGCCCTGGCGGGCTGCGGCCCCGATGCGCCCAAGCTGCACGGCATGGACCTGTCCGGCATGCCGGCCGGCGACTTCCAGCTGCAGGACACCGAGGGCCGCGAACGCCGGCTTGCCGACTACGCCGGCCAGCCGGTCATGCTGTTCTTCGGCTTCACGCAGTGCCCGGACATCTGCCCCACGGCGCTGACCCGCGCCGTCGAGATCAAGAGCCTGCTGGGCGCGGATGCCAAGAAGCTGCGCGTCCTCTTCATCACCGTCGATCCCGAGCGCGACACGCCGGAAATCCTGCGCGCCTATACCCAGGCCTTTGATCCGGATTTCGTCGGCCTGCGCGGCAATGCCGAGCAGACTCGCGCCGCCGCCCAGTCGTTCAAGGTCTTCTACCAGAAGGTCGCGACCGGCTCGTCCTACACCATGGACCACACCGCGCTGACCTACGTCATCGACGCCAGCGGCAAGCTGCGCATCGCCCTGCGCCACCAGCAAAGCGCGCAGGAATGCGTGGACGACCTGCGCACCGTGCTCTGACCCAAACCTATATATAGAGGCAACCATCATGAAAAAATCCGCGATCAAGTCCCTGTCAGCCGCCGCCTTCGCCGTCTGCGCCCTGGCGGGCGCCCATCCCGCCGCGCTCGCCCAGGACGCCGCCCTGAAGGTGGACGACGCCTGGGTGCGCTCCACGGTGCCCAGCCAGCACGCCACCGGCGTCTTCATGCGCCTGACCTCCGCCAACGCGGGCCGCCTGGTCGGCGTGGAATCGCAGGCCGCCAAGCATGTGGAAATCCATGAAATGGCAATGCAGGACAACGTCATGAAGATGCGCCAGGTGCCGGGCATCGCCCTGCCCGCGGGCCAGGCCGTGGAACTCAAGCCTGGCGGTTACCACGTGATGCTGATCGACCTGGCCGGCCAGATCTCGCCCGGCGACCATGTCGCCCTGACGCTCATCGTCGAGGACGCCGACAAGCGCCAGCGCCGCGTGGCGGTGGACGCGGTGGCGCGCCCGCTGAACGCGGCGGCCGCTCCCGCCGCCGGCCACGGCCACTGAGGCCCTGCCCACAACGTCCCCATGAAAGTGGCTTGACAGCAGTACTTCACGGCTGAAACAGCTTCCTTGCAACAAGGCCGCCCGCGGTGCAACGCCGCGCCGCGCGCCGGGTCGAATTGGAAAAGGCCCGGCGCGCCCTCGCGGTGCGCCCGGCCAGGCTTTCCCGCATCCAGGAATCGTCCGCAGGCAGCATCGCGAACGAAGGCGCGGTCCTCCACGGCCGCAAGCTTTGATTGCCAGGAGCGTTTCATGAAGACCCTCAGCAAGACCTTATTGCTATGCGCCGGCTTGGCCGCCGCCGGGGCCGTCCAGGCCCAGACCACGCAGTACTCTCGCGATCTCTATGGTGACTGGCAGGTGTCCCGCACCGCCCCCGCCGCCAAGACCTCGGCCCAGGTCAGCGCCGAACTGGCCCAATCCAAGGCCGACGGCCAGTACTCGTTCGGCCAGGAAGACTATCCTCCTCCCGTTATGTCCCACCAGAGCGAAACCCGCGCCCAGGTGGAACAGGAACTGCAGCAGGCGCAGATCCAGGGGCAGATGGCGTCCGACCAGGAAGACTATCCTCCTCCCGCGATGGCCCACAGCGGCACCTCTGATATCCATTAATACAGAGGCGAGGCGACGGCAGGCCCGGGCAGTTGACTCACATATCAGGGACGCATCATTCGCCCGCTGACCGGCGGCGGCTCCTGATTCGCCATACAATGCCTGCACATCCACCGCCGGCCTCCCCGCAGGCGCGGCGGCAGCCGGCCCCGCCGCCGCGCCCCGGATGCCAGCGTTCCGCGCAGCCGGGCGCCCGTAGCCGCCGGCAGCCTGCCGGCACCTCTGTGTCTGGATATGCCCGGTAGTTCCGCCTTTTCATTCCTGCGTACCCTCTGCAGCCTGCGCTGGCTCGCCATCGCGGGCCAGGCCGCCACCATCCTGCTGGCCAGCAGCGTCCTGGGCCTGGCCCTGCCGCTCGAGCCGCTGTGGATAGGCGTCGGCGCGCTGATCGGCTTCAACGTCTACGCCAGCCTGCGCCTGCGCCAGCGGCGCGACCTGTCCCACGCCACCGCCTTCGGCCATCTGTTCGTGGACATGGCGGTGCTGGCCTGGATGGTGGGCTGGAGCGGCGGCATCAGCAATCCGTTCGGCATGATGTTCCTGATCCTGACCGCGCTGGCGGCCCTGGCGCTGCCGCGCAACTGGGCGCTGGCCGCGGCGGTGGCGGGCATCTCGGGTTACGCCGTGGCCGCGATCTTCGGCCAGCCCCTGCGCGGCGACGTCGACACCCATACCCTGCTGCTCTGGGGCATGGGCGCCAACTTCCTGATATCCGTGGTGGTGGTGCTGGTGTTTTCGACCCGCCTGGCGTCGGACCTGCGCGACCGCGAACGCGAGCTGGCGCGGCTGCGCGAACGCTTCACCCGCAACGAAGGCATCGTCGCCCTGGCTACCCACGCCGCGGCGATGGCGCACGAACTGAACACGCCGCTGGCGACCATGACCCTGCTGGCCGACGAGATCGCCGCCGAGGTCAAGGACGAGGACCTGCGCGCCGACGTCTCCACCCTCAGCCAGCTGCTGGCCCTGTGCCGGGAACGTATCCGCAATCTGGCGGTCCCAACCGCGGTGGATCTGGTCCGCGTGGTGGGGCAATGGCGTTTGATCCGGCCGACCATCGACCTGCAACGCTCGGGCACCCTGCCCGGCCGCCTGCGGGTCGATCCGGCCATCGCCCACTTGCTGCAGGCCCTGCTGAACAATGCGGCGGACGCTGGCGAAGCCGCCGACGTGCCGCGCGTGGACCTGCATCTGGAGTACGGTTATGGCGCCCTGCGCGGCGAAGTCAGGGACTACGGACGGGGTTTCGATCCTGACCAAACCCTGCTGCCGGCGACCAGCCTGTTCAACAGCGGCAAACCGGGAGGGCTGGGCGTGGGCCTGGCGCTGTCGCACGCCACGGTGGAACAGATGGGCGGCGAAATGACCATGACCGCCGCCGAGGAAGGCGGCACGCGTATTCGCTTTTACCTCCCGCTGGGGAGTACCGGGACTTGAGTGCAATGAACCCAACCGATCTTGGCCTGCTGATCGACGACGACGAACTGTATGTGCGCACCTTGCAGCGCAGCCTGTCGCGCCGCGGCCTGGAAACCCGAACCGCCACCGGCATCGCCGAGGCGCTGCGCGTGGCCGAGGAAATCCGCCCCGCCTTCGCCCTGGTGGACCTGCGCCTGGGCGAGGACTCCGGCCTGACCCTAATCCGTCCGCTGCGCGCCTTGCGCGCCGACATGCGGATCCTGCTGGTCACCGGCTACGCCAGCGTGGCCACCGCGGTCGAGGCGATCAAGCGCGGCGCGGACGACTACCTGCCCAAGCCCGCCACGGCGCCCATGATCCTGCGTACGCTGGGCCTGGTGAAGCCGGAAAACGTTATGATCGAAACCACCATGACGCCCTTGCACCGCCTGGAATGGGAGCACATCCACCAGGCCCTGCACGAAACCGGCGGCAATGTTTCGGCGGCGGCGCGCCTCTTGGGCATGCATCGGCGCTCCCTGCAGCGCAAGCTGGCCAAGAAACCGGGGCCGGAACGCGAAGTCCTCGTGGACTGATTTGTGCGGATGCGACAAAACGTCGCATCCTACACATGCGGTGGTGCGACATATCGTCGCACCCGGGAACCTGGGGGCAGCCTCCTGCTCCCCTAGGAAAACCCTGAATCTGCCCCCCTTGGGGCGGAATCCTCCCAGGCAATGCGACCATTCGTCGCATGCTTGACCGATATCAAGCCGATAGGATGGACGTTGCTGCCTAGCAGCATTCCAGTCTGCTGCTTTGCAGCATTTCCCACCTTCCATCCAAGGCTGTACGTGAAACACCCCCTCCTTGCGACCCTTACGCGCATTCTCAGCGTCGGCGCGGTCATGCTGCTTGGCGGCTGCAACATGGAAATCCTCTCCCCCAAGGGAGATATCGGCATCCAGGAAAGGACTTTGCTGTTCACGACGACCGGGCTCATGCTCATCGTCGTGATTCCGGTCATTGTCATGATCCTGGCCTTTGCCTGGAAATACCGCGCATCCAACACCAAAGCTGACTACCAGCCCAAGTGGGCCCACTCCACGGCAATCGAAGTCGTGGTCTGGACCGTCCCTTGTATCATCGTGGCCATCCTGGCCGTGATCACCTGGCGCTCGACGCACGCGCTGGATCCCTACAAGCCGCTCGTGTCCGAACACAAGCCGGTGACCATCGAGGTGGTCTCCCTGGATTGGAAGTGGCTGTTCATCTACCCCGAGTACGACATCGCCACGGTCAACGAGATCGCCTTCCCGGTCGATGTTCCGGTCAACTTCCGGATCACCTCGGCCACGGTCATGAACTCGTTCTTCATCCCCCAGCTGGGCAGCCAGATCTACTCGATGGCGGGCATGGAGACCAAGCTGCACCTGAACGCGCGCGAAGCCGGCACCTATGCGGGCATCTCGGCCAACTACAGCGGCGCCGGCTTCTCCGGCATGCGCTTCAAGGCCATCGCCATGTCTCAGGAAGGGTTCGACAACTGGGTCAAGGATGCCAAGGCCGCCCCGACCGCACTGACCCCCGAGGTCTATGCGGAACTGGCCAAGCGCAGCGAGCGCAATCCGGTCGTCAAGTACTCCTCGGCGCCGCCCGCCATGTTTGATTTCATTCTTGGCAGCACCATGACCAAGATGGCCGGCGTGGACTCCGCCACGTGCACCCCCACGTCGAACAATCTGATCGCAGGAATTAACTAACAATGCTCGGGAAACTCACCCTCGAGGCCATTCCGTACCATGAACCCATCGTCATGGTTACGCTGGCCGCCGTGTGCCTGGGAGGCCTAGCGGTCTTCGGCGCCATCACCTACTTCCAGAAGTGGAAGTATCTCTGGACGGAATGGCTGACCTCGGTCGACCACAAGCGCATCGGCGTGATGTACATCATCGTCGCCCTGATCATGCTGCTGCGCGGCTTCGCCGACGCCATCATGATGCGTACCCAGCTGGCGGTCGCGTCCGCCGACTCGGCCGGCTTCCTGCCGCCGCACCACTACGACCAGATCTTCACCGCCCACGGCGTCATCATGATTTTCTTCATGGCGATGCCCTTCATCACCGGGCTGATGAACATCGTGGTGCCGCTGCAGATCGGCGCCCGCGACGTGGCCTACCCGTTCCTGAACTCGCTGAGCTTCTGGCTGTTCGGCGCCGGCGTCGCGCTGATGATGATCTCGCTGTTCGTGGGCGAATTCGCCGCGACCGGCTGGCTCGCCTATCCGCCGCTTTCCGGGCTGGACTACAGTCCGAGCGTAGGGGTGGATTACTACATCTGGGCGCTCCAGATATCCGGGCTGGGCACCACGCTTAGCGGCATCAACTTCATCGTGACCATCCTGCGCATGCGCGCGCCGGGCATGAGCCTGATGAAGATGCCGATCTTCACCTGGACCTCGCTGGTCACCAACGTCCTGATCGTCGCCGCCTTCCCGGTGCTGGCCGCCACGCTCGCGCTGTTGACGATGGACCGCTACCTGGGCACGCACTTCTTCACGAACGACATGGGCGGCAACGTCATGATGTACGTGAACCTGATCTGGATCTGGGGCCACCCCGAGGTCTACATCCTGGTGCTGCCGGCGTTTGGCGTGTACTCGGAAATCGTGGCCACCTTCGCCCGCAAGACCCTGTTCGGCTACAAGTCCATGGTCTACGCCACGGCCGCCATCGGCGTGCTGTCGTTCCTGGTCTGGCTGCACCACTTCTTCACCATGGGAGCGGGGGCCAACGTCAATGCCTTCTTCGGCATAGCGACAATGATCATCTCGATCCCGACGGGCGCGAAGATCTTCAACTGGCTGTTCACCATCTACCGCGGCCGCCTGCGCATCACCACGCCGGTGCTGTGGACGCTGGGCTTCATGATCGTGTTCGTCATCGGCGGCATGACCGGCGTGATGCTGGCCATCCCCGGCGTGTCCTTCGTGCTGCACAACAGCCTGTTCCTGATCGCCCACTTCCACAACACCATCATCGGTGGCGTGGTGTTCGGCTGCATCGCCGGCATGACCTACTGGTTCCCCAAGGCGTTCGGCTTCACGCTGAACGAGCGCCTGGGCCGCTACTCGTTCTACTGCTGGTTCGTCGGTTTCTTCATGGCCTTCATGCCCCTGTACATCCTGGGCTTCAAGGGCATGACGCGTCGCCTGAACCACTACGACAATCCCGAATGGCAGCCCTACCTGCTGGTCGCGCTGGCCGGCGCCGCGCTGATCATGCTGGGCATCTGGTTCCTGCTGCAGCAAGTGTTCGTCTCGGTTCGCCAGCGCAAGCAGAACCAGGACGTCACCGGCGATCCCTGGGATGGCCGCACGCTGGAATGGGCCATCTCTTCGCCCGCGCCTTTCTACAACTTCGCCCACGTGCCGCACGTTGACTCGCTGGACCAGTTCTGGGAAGACAAGCAGAACGGCAAGGCCTACAAGCGCCCGGCCAAGTACGAAGACATCCACATGCCGCGCAACACCGCCATGGGCGTGGTTATCGGCGCCTTTGGCCTGGTCATGTGCTTTGCGCTGATCTGGCACATCTGGTGGCTGTCCATCGTCGGTTTCGTCGGCATGGTCGGTTCGTTCATCGTCCGCGCCTATGACCGCGACGTCGACTACTGGGTCCCGGCCGCGGAAGTCGAACGCATCGAAAACGCTCACTTTGACAAAATGCAGAAGGCCGCCTGAGCCATGATTCAAGCCGTAGCCACTCACCCCCACGCGGGTCACGACGATCACGCGCATCACGACGATGGATCCAAGACCGTATTCGGTTTCTGGGTCTATCTGATGAGCGACTTGCTGATCTTTTCGGTGCTGTTCGCCACGTTCGCGGTGTTGTCCAACGCCACCGCGGGCGGCCCGACGGGCAAGGAACTGTTCGATCTGAAGTTCGTGCTGGTCGAAACGCTGTTGCTGCTGTTCTCCAGCTTCACCTTCGGCATGGCCAACCTGAACGTGCACGCCAACAACAAGAGCCGCGCAATGGGCTGGTTGATGGTGACGTTCCTGTTCGGCGCGGGCTTCATCGCGATGGAAGTCTATGAATTCCATCACCTGATCACCGAAGGCGCCGGCCCGGGCCGCAGCGCGTACCTGTCGGCATTCTTCACGCTGATCGGCACGCACGGCCTGCACGTCACCTTCGGCCTGATCTGGATCATCGTCCTGCTGGACATGATCCGCCGCCATGGCCTGGATTCGATCAACAAGCGTCGCCTGGCGTGCCTGAGCCTGTTCTGGCACTTCCTGGACATCGTCTGGATCTGCGTCTTCACCTTCGTCTATCTTCTGGGAGCCCTCTGATGTCGCACTCCGCTGCGGCCGCACACGGCCACGACGATCACGCCGCCGACCATGGCAGCCTGAAGTCCTACATCATCGGTTTCGTGCTCTCGCTGGTTCTCACCTTCGGCTCCTTCGGCCTGGTGATGAACGGCGGGCTGTCCCACGCCATCACCATCGCCGGTGTGGTGGCGCTGTGCGTGCTCCAGTTGCTGGTGCAACTGGTGTACTTCCTGCACATGGGCGCATCGAAGTCGGCCCGCGACAACCTGGCCACGTTCGTCTTCACCTTGATGATCATCTCCATCATCGTCGGCGGCTCCGCCTGGGTGCTGTACAACATGAACGTCAACATGGGTCACGCCATGTAATGACGGCTTGCCGTTGAAGCAAGAAAAACAGGCGCCCGAGGGCGCCTGTTTTTTTGGCCGTCGATCCGGCGATCCCGCCGCGGCCTCAGGGCGCCGGCCGCAGCGTCAACGTCACATTGGCGCGGCGCGCAAGTTCGCTTGCGCTAAGGCCCGCGAAAGGCTGCACGCGCGAGCGCTGGTTCAAGTCGCAGGCAGGCGCGGCCTCGGCGCCGTCCAGCACCTGCCTGACGGCACGCGCGCCGGCCGGGCCCAAGGGGCTCCCGTCCTGACTCAGTTGCCAGGCCAGCATGTCCGCCACGGCCGCGCCGCAGCGCCAGGGCGTGCGGTACAGGCCGGCGTCGTGCTCCAGCAGCATCTTCGCCTTCGCTTCCTGCCCCAGCCGCAGCATGATGACCAGCGGCAGCGCATCGGGGTCCACCAAGCCTTGGATACGGATACCCTGATCGGTGCGATCGGATGCATCAGCGCCTGCTTGCAGCCATTCCAGGTACAAGTCGTCCGGCAGCCACGGCAGGCTCAGCGGCGCAATGCGGTTGGCCAGCACGCCAGTCGCGTCGGACGGCTGCGTCAACGGTACGCCGGCCGCCAGCAGGCGCGCGGCCGTGACGCGCAGCCGGGCCCGCAGCCCGTCCCATTCGGGGCCGTTCTGTTTGACCGCCGCGCGGATCTCGACCTGGTTCCACACGCTCAACAGGCTGGACAACGACTCGGGCGTCAGCGGCTCTCGTGGCTGGCCTGCCGCCTGGACCAGTTGGTCTACCAGCGCCGGCTGCATATAGCGCGCCGCCAGGCTCAGCGCTTCGTTCAAGCCGTTGCGCTCCAGCGCCTTGCCCGTGCCATAACCGCCCACGGCTGCGTCCGCGCCGTGGGCCAGCGCAAAACTCACCCGTTCGGGGACCGGATAAACCACGGCAGGCGCCAGCTCGCCGCTGAGGGATTCGCGCAAGGCTTCCAGCAGCGGCGTCTCCCACATGGCGCGGTTGCCGTAGTACATGCGGACATAGGCGGCGTTGATGTCGGCGCCCTTGGCCAGCAGCTTTTCGGCGTACCAGAGGTTCTTCGGGGTCTGCATGGCGGCATGCAGCAGCGAGCGTCCGTTCTTCTCGCGGGCATTGGGGTTGGCGCCCTTCTCCAGCAGATAGAGCAAGTTGTCCTTGTCGCCGCTGTGGTAGGAAATACGCCGCATCAATAGCGGCGTGCCGCCGCTATCCATGGCATCCACGGGCGCGCCCGCGGCGATCAGGGTGTCGGCCAGCGCATAGCGCTCGGCGGCCGGCCGTGCGTCCTGGGCGTCCGGCAGCGCGCTGGCCAGTAGCGGATAGCCGTTGTTTGGACCGTCGGCCTTGGCGCCCGCGGCCAGCAGAATCCGCACGATCTCGAGCTGCTTGCGCGATACGGCCGCCGCCAGCGCCGATGTGCCATTCTCGTTGACGCCGCCAGGGTCCTGCCCGCGTGCCAGTTCGGCTTGCACCGCGGCCGCGTCGCCAGCCTGGATCGCCTGGAAGATGGCCAGGCGCGGCCGGCAAGCCGCCGCGTCCAGGGCCGGGACGTTCAACGCCGTACCGATGCGGCTGGCGATGTTGCCGGGTATGGGCTCCTGCGCGGCCAGGCGGCGCGAACAGTACTGGCGGTAGTCCTCGCGCGCCAAGGCCTCGAAGTAGCCCCGCTTGTCGCCCGCCTTTCCTGCCTGCTTCCAACGTGCGTCGGCGCGGTTCAGGTACGCCGCCGTGCGTGACGGATCGCGCCGCAGCACGTCGCCGAGGATGCGGTCGGCTTCCTGCGTCTCGCCCGAGTCCGCCAGCCAGAATCCATAGTCGTTCAGTGCGATCAGCACTGCCGCATCCTTGCCGCCGGGATCGATCGCGCGATAGTCCCGCAACATGACGAAGCGGCGCAGCGCCGCCAGCGCGCTACCGAACTCGGCAGTCTTTGCGCGCGGAACGGCGCGCGCCGCCTGGTGCAGGGCCAGAAACCCGGCCTGCGCGTCCTCCGCCGCGCGCTGCTCGAAGCGCACCTGCGCCGGAAACGTCTTCAGGCGATTGGGATAGTCCAGCAGCGCCGGCCGCAGCGCGGCCAGGACCGCGGCCTTGCCGGCTTCGTCCCAAGGCCGGCTGCCGGTCACGACCGCAAGCGCGCCGTCCGCAGCCACTTCATAGGCCTCGCCCGTCGCGTCCACCAGAAAGCCGGTGGCGCGCGCCTCGTCGGCGTCGTTGTAGGAGTAGCCGACCCAGTAATGCGTCTCGCCGTTGCGCGGCGTCCTGACGCTGACCCGTTCTTCGCGCGACGCCTTCCAGGATGCTGGATCTATCGCCAGCGGCCCGGAACGGAAATCCAGCTTGAACTCCTTGCCCATCTCGCGCACGTATCGGTACAGGTACAGCCGGTTCTCCAATTGGCCCACCAGCACCGCGTCCTTGACGTTCTCGCTGCCCCACACGCGCCTCTCCGGTTCCTGCAGCGGATAGCGCGACAGCCGGCTGGCCTCGATGACTGCGCCGATGTCGAAAGCCCTGGCCGGCTGCGGCATCGCTGCGAGGCCGGCCAGCGCCAGCGCGACGGCGCCGCACAGGCGCGAAACAACGGGACGGAAGGAACGCGGCATGCGGAAGCTTCAGGGGACGGATAGGAAGGGGCCGATGATACGCGCCTTCCCGCGCCAATCTGGCAAGCCCCGCCATCGGTGCTTTACCGCAAAGACTGCTGACAACTTTCGTTATATATTCGACAACATAACGCTTTCATTAACAGCTTAATTATTCTGCGCCCAACGCTCCTCCGCCATGCACGCCGTTTCGATCGCCCCCGCAGCCGCCCCGGCCGACAGCGCCGAACCCACCCTGCGGTTCGCCAGCGCGCTGCTGCGCCATGCGCCGCCCGGCCATCCCGATGCGGGGTTCTTTGCCACCGTCATCGGCAAGAGCCTGGCCTGCGGCGATCTGGGACGCAGCGGCCTGTCGTCGCGGGAACTGGAAGGGCTGATCGCGCGCCTCTTTCCCGGCGCGCTGACGGGCCATGATTCCGCGCTGGCCGCCTTGCGCGAGCAGGCCGCCATCTACCCCGCCCGCAACCTGGATGCGGCCCAGGCGGAATTCATGCGTCTGCTGCGCGCGCTGCTGGACACCTGGGCCGCGCCCGGCGCAAGCACCACGCCCTGGGTCAGCAGCGTGCTGGCGCACGCCTGTCTGCGGCCCGACCATCTGTGGCGGGACCTGGGCCTGTCCGGCCGCGAAGACGTGACCTTCCTGCTGGCGCGCCACTATCCGGGACTGGTGGTGCGCAATGCGCGCAACCTGCGGTGGAAGCAGTTCCTGGCCTATTCCGCCTGTGAGCAGGCGGGCCTGCCGCCCGCCGCCGCACCCGGCTGTCCGGCCTGCGAAGACTACGGTTTCTGCTATCCGGACATGCCGGACTGAACGCCAGCTTCAGAACCGGTAGGTCGCGCCTACGCCCATTCCCAGGCTGCGTCCGGCCGCCGGTTCGTAATAGCGTCCGTTGGTCTCGTTGACGATCACGGACCCGGCATAGCGCCGGTCGAACAGGTTATCCACACGCCCGTAGGCGTTCAGCTCCCAGGCCCCCGCCTTGAGCACATAGCCCGCGCTCAGCGCCGCCACGAAGTAGCCAGGCGCATCGCCGTCGTTGGCGTCGTTCACATAGATCTTGCTGAGGAAACGCCCTTCCACCGAGGCCTGCCAGCCTTCGGGCGGCGCCCAAGCCAGCGAGGCATAGGCGGCCTGGCGCGCGATGCCGGGGATCTTGTTACCGGCGCGGATATCGCCTGGCCCGTCGTCGGCGTAGCGCGCATTCAGCCAGGTATAGGCGAGCTGCGCGCGCCCATGGCGCGCGAATTCGCCCGACCAGCCCAGTTCCACGCCGTCGCGCCGCGTGCGGCCGGCGTTCTGGTAGGTGGTCCGTCCGCCCGTGCTGCCCGCGGACACGATCTCGTCGTCGGTGCCGGTATGGAACACGGCGGCCGTCAGCAGGCCGCCCGCCATGCTGGCCTTCACGCCGGCTTCCAGATTGGTGCTGAGCGCGGGCGCCAGGCCCAAATTCAGGCCCGGCTGGCCGCCAGGACGGTAGGAGATCTCGTTGAGCGTTGGCGTTTCGAATCCCCGGCCATACGAAGCGTAAAAACTCAGATCGGAATTCGGCGCATAGCGGATGGCTGCTACCGGCAAAGCCTTGCGATAGCGCGCGTCGCCGCTGTCGTCGGCATTGCCGGACACGATGTAATGGTCGTTGGAATCGAAGCTGACGGTGCTGTAGCGCAGACCCGCGTCCAGCGTCCAGCGCTCTGACATCTGCCAGGAGGCCTGCAGGTAAGGATCGGCGTTGTAGACGGTATTGGTTTCGTCGCGCCTGAGCGCGCCCTGCACGCCCAGTTGGCGGTTGGCGCCCTCGCCGCTGAAGTTCTGGTAGCCCTTGCGGTCTTCGCGCATGGAATCGTAGGCAAAGCCGCCGATCAGGGTCAGCGGCCTGCCCGCCATCGCCAGCTCGGAGGTCCAGCGCAGGTCCGCGCCGCCGTACTGGCGCTTCAGATCGATGACGCCTCCAGCCTGGGTTGGCGCCATCTGCGCGGCAGGCGGAATCGCCTGGTATTGCGTGGTGTCGCGCTGGCCGTAATAGACCATCACCCGCAAGGTGTTGCGGCTGTCCACCATGCGCTCGTAGACCGCCCCGCCCTGGGTCTGCCTGACCGTCTTGCGGGTGTCGAACTGTACGGCCAGGGGAGCCGCGCGCGGGTCGTCCTGGAATTGTTGGTACGTCAATCCCAGCGGATCTTGCGCCTTGAGGTCCACGCTGTTGGCCACGATGGTCAGCCGGCTGGCGTCGTCCAGTTGCAGGCCCAGCTTGGCATTGCCCAGGTTCTTGCGCGCGGCGCTGTGGTCGCGGTAGCCGTCGGTGGTGAAACGCGTCAGGTCCAGCACGTAGTCCAGCCCGCCGCTGGCGCCGTTGGCGCGGGCGCCATAGCGCCATGTGCCGTAGCTGCCGCCCCAGCCGCTGGCCGTGAGCGACGGCGGTTCCATCCCGTCTTCGGTAAACACCTGGATCACGCCGCCCGAGGAATTGCCGTACAGCGCCGAAAACGGGCCGCGCAGCACTTCGACGCGGCCGATGGAACCGATGTCGATGTTCGACGTCTGCCCTTGCCCGTCCGGCATGGTGGCCGGGATGCCGTCCACGTACAGGCGCACGCCGCGCACGCCGAAGGTGGAGCGCGCGCCGAAGCCGCGGCTGGATATCTGCAGGTCCTGCGCGTAATTCTGGCGGTTCTGGATCTGCAGGCCGGGCACGGCGGCCAGGCCTTCGGACAGGTTGATGCCCGGCTGCTGCAGGCGCATGGCCGCGCCTTCCACCACGTTCACCGAGGCCGGCGTGTCCAGCACCGAGGTGCCCAGGCGCGTCCCCGTCACCACCACCGCGGGCATCAGCGGTTCCGCCTCCTGCGCCCAGGCGGCCCCCGCTGGAAACGAGGCCAGCAGGCCATGCACGGCCCAACGCCCCATGCCCGTAAGCCACCACTGCCGCTGCGCCAAACACGCCTCCTGTAGGGGCCGCGGCGGGAATCGGTTCTAATACCCGCCATGGATAACTCGCAAGACATCGAACGCCGCCTGCTGGAGCTGGAGGTCAAGGCCAGCTTCTCGGACGACATGCTGGAACAGCTCAACCAGATCATCGTGCGCCAGCAACAGCAGATAGACCGGCTGATGCGTGAAGTGGCCGACCTGCGCCAGCAGACGCCCGAGGGCGGCGCCGCCTTCCGCAGCCTGCGCGACGAAATACCGCCGCACTACTGATACCGGCCGCGCCCGCCGCGCTGGTCTTCCCCACCTGCGTCCAAAACCTCAGGGAACTACCGCGTTCCAGGCCTTCGTTCGCCTGGATAAAGCGTCCCTAATTCCATCTATGGAAAATATATCCTAAGAAAACGTCTATCTTTCCACTGATGGGAATATCTTTTACCAATACAAGGGTTTATCCCTACTCCGATTCAGCGCACTATTGAGCCATCGGGAAACAGCAACGAACCAGACGGATAGGCCGCCGATTCGCTCCCAAAGCTCTTGAAATCGGAGATTTACCATGAAGACCCTCGCTACCGCTTTGATGATGTCCCTGGCCGCGCTGAGCGCCGGCGCCTACGCCGCCTCGCCCAACATCGAACCCAACAACGTCCCGTTCCAAGGCGTCTACGGCACGCCGTATGAAGGCCCGACCCGCGCCCAGGTGCAAGCCGAACTGGCTGCCGCCAAGGCTGCCGGCAAGATGGCCGAAGTGGAACCGAACAACGTGCCGTTCCAAGGCGTCTACGGTACGCCCGCCACTGGCAAGACCCGCGCTGAAGTGCGCGCCGAACTGGCTGCCGCCCGCGCCGCCGGCCAGATGGCCGATGTGGAACCGAACAACGTGCCCTTCCAAGGCGTCTACCACGCCAACTGAGCGCACGCGGATTTACCCCTCCCCTTGTTGTACCTTGGCCGCCAGCATCTGGCGGCTTTTTTTCGCCTGTAGGGAAATCGGCTGCCGTGCTCCATGACACCACTCTTTCTGCATCGCAGTGTGGCCTCAAGGCAAAAACCGCCAGTTTCGGCCCGCCGCGCAAAGCACTGTTCCATCTGTTCGCGTACTATCGCCCCAAGATCAGGCATAACACTACGACTCAACAGGGAGCCCATCTTGAAACACACCCGCGTTCTCGCCTCTTTGCTGGTGGCTTGCGGCATCTCGGCGCCGGCGCTCGCCGCGCCTCCGGTGATGCTGAACAATGCCATCATCACGCAGATCCCCAAGGGCGATCAGCCCTCGTTCCACGAAGCCGTAGCGCAGTCGCTGAACAGCTCGGCCGACGGCCAGCGCACCCAGTGGAGCAGCACGCACCAGCCTAAAAAGGCCCCGCCCATCACCGTGCAGCTGACGCCCACGCAGACCAGCAAGGTCAAGGACGACCGCCTCTGCCGCTTCCTGGTCGGCGATTTCGCCCGCGGCGCCACCACGGAAAAATGGCAGTTCTGGTTCTGCAAGCAGCCTGACGGCACCTGGAAGGCCAGCAGCAACTAAGACTGCGCTGCGCTGAATTCCAGCGCGAGACCTACTTCTGCGCCAGCGCGAAATCAGCTTCTGCGCCAGCGCAAAACCAACTTCTGCGCCAGCGCAAAAAAAGCGTGCCGCTCCATCATGGAGC
>NZ_JCBAMT010000009.1:0-119902 GCF_059760445.1 Achromobacter sp. D7-1
ACGCTTGACGACCATAGCGAGTTGGTCCCACTCCTTCCCATCCCGAACAGGACAGTGAAACGACTTTGCGCCGATGATAGTGGACGGACGTCTGTGAAAGTAGGTCATCGTCAAGCTTTTATTCCGCAGAACCCCACAGGTAACCCCTGTGGGGTTTTGTCTTTGTGAGAGCCCATGGCGGCCGCCTGTCGAGACTTGCTCCAGGCGCATTCATCGGTCTCTCGACAGGATTGGAGCGTTTGCCCAGGCAGGGCCGGCACTCAAGCAGTTACGCCTGACAACCATAGCAAGGTGGTCCCACTCCTTCCCATCCCGAACAGGACAGTGAAACGCCTTTGCGCCGATGATAGTGGACGGACGTCCGTGAAAGTAGGTCATTGTCAGGCTTTGATTCCAGGAACCCCGCAGCTCGCGCTGCGGGGTTTTTTCTTTGTCGCGGGCGCTGCTGCCAGGCGTGCGCACTGTCTGACGGTGGCAGACGCGTGAGCGCGTGGCACGGGCTTTTGCTTGGTGCTTGCGCACCGTCAATCAGGCTGCAAGCCGCGCCAGCATTGAATGTGCACAAATAACAACGGCCGTGGGCGGGGTGGCTTTGTGCGGTAAGATTGACCGAGTCAATTCGTTGGAGCGTTATCGTGAGTGATCCCCAGACCCCCGTGCCCGGAACGACGTTAGACCTGCGCACGCTGACCCACGTGGCCTATGGCTTGTACGCCCTGGGCTTCCTGACGAGTGGATTCCTGGGCATCGCCACGCTGGCGGCCGTGGTGCTGATGTATCTGAAGCGCTCGGACGCCGCAGGCACCGTCTATGCCGCTCATTTTGACTGGCTGCTGCGTACTTTCTGGTGGGCCTTGCTGTGGCTGGCCATCAGCGGTATTGCGACCTTGATCTTCATCGGCTGGATCGGCTTGGCCGCGACCGTGATCTGGGTGCTGTATCGCTTGATCAAGGGCTGGCTGTCGCTGCTGGAAGGCTCCGCGCCGACCACCTACGCCTGACGGCGTGCGTTCAAGCAAAAGGCCGGCACATGCCGGCCTTTTGTTTTGTTGGGCTTGCACCACGGCTGCGCGCCTATCGTGCGCGTGCGTGCAGCAGCGAACAAGAGACAGGCGCGCGGTTCAGGACCTTGCGTGAGCCTGCAGGCGCAGGAGCTTGCCCGTGCATGGCGCCGCGCATGTGGATGCTCGTGACGCCGCCGAGCCTGGGGTTGTTCGTGCAGCTACCAGCCGCTAGATGCGAGCTTGCAAGAAGCGCTACCAACTGCCTGAAGAGGCGCGCCAGGCTTGGCTTTCGGGGAATGCTGGTGTGGGGAATCGGGCCATGTCGGTGAGGTGGCGGCGTGGCTGTCGCGATGCTTGAAAGCTGCGCTGGGGAGGCGAGCTCGCCCAGGAATGAACCGGGGCGTCGCGACGATATGTAGGCAGGGACGTACGGGGTACGCCCTTTGCCTGCTTACTTCAGATGTGCGTTGACCAGCTTGGTCAGTTCGAACATCGTGACCTGATCTTTGCCGAAGATCGGGCGCAGCTTGGCATCGGCGTTGATGTTGCGCTTGTTGCTGGCATCTTGCAGGTTGTGCTTCTTGATGTATTCCCAGATCTTTTTGGTGACCTCGGTACGCGGCACGGCTTCCGAGCCGATGACAGCAGCCAGTTCGGCGCTGGGGGTCAGGGGCTTCATGAATGCAGCGTTCGGCTTGCGCGCGGTCGCGGGTTTGGAGGTTGTGGCCATAATGCGGCGCTCCTTCTCTGGCTGTTGGAAAAATTGTCCTGCGGCCGGAGCATAACGTGTCTCTCCCGTAAAGACAAAGGCATTTATCCTCTGTAGCAACTAAAATGCACGGACTGTCCTCCCTACATCGTCATTCTGTAACCTCCTATGTACGCACGATCTCCTTTGGAATCAATTCGCCTTTTTCATGACGAATTGACGGCGCTGCGGCGCGATTTGCACGCGCACCCCGAACTGGGCTTCGAGGAGGTACGGACTTCCGGCATCGTGGCCGGCGCGCTGGAGGCGCTGGGGATCGAGGTGCATCGCGGCATCGGCAAGACTGGCGTGGTGGGTGTCATCCGCGGCAAACGCTGCGACAGCGGGCGCATGATAGGCCTGCGCGCCGACATGGATGCCTTGCCCATGACCGAGGACAACGACTTCGGCCACAAGTCGACCAAGCCCGGTCTGATGCACGGCTGCGGCCACGACGGCCACACCGCGGTGCTTATTGGCGCGGCCAAGTACCTGTCGCAGACGCGCAATTTCGACGGAACGGCAGTGCTGATTTTCCAGCCCGCCGAAGAGGGCCGCGGCGGCGCGCGCGCCATGCTGGAAGACGGACTGTTCGATACCTTTCCGTGCGATGCGATCTATGCGCTGCACAACTGGCCGGGCTTGAAGCCGGGCACGATAGGCATCAATCCCGGGCCGATGATGGCCGCGGCGGATCGCTTCGAGATCCTGATCACCGGGCGCGGCGGCCACGGCGCGCATCCTTACCAGACTATCGATCCCGTCACGATCGCCGGGCAGATCATCACGGCCTTGCAGACCATCGTGTCGCGCAACGTGAATCCGCTGGATTCGGCGGTGGTGTCCATTGGATCCTTGCAGGCGGGCCATCCCGGCGCGATGAGCGTGATTCCGCGCGAAGCGCGGATGGTGGGCACGGTGCGCACCTTCCGCAAATCCGTCCAGGAAATGGTGGAGAGCCGCATGCGCGAACTGGTGTCAGCTATCGCGAGCGCCTTCGGCGGCAGCGCCGAGGTGACTTACGAACGGATCTATCCGGCGACCTTGAACACGCCGCAGCATGCCAATCTGGTGGCCGACATCGCCACCGAGATGATAGGCAAGGAGAACGTCGTGCGCGATCTGACGCCATCGATGGGCTCCGAGGATTTCTCTTTCATGTTGCAGAGCAAGCCTGGCGCATACTTCCGGCTGGGCCAGGGCGGAGCCGATTCCGGCTGCGTGCTGCACAACTCGCATTTCGATTTCAACGATGCCGTCATTCCCTTGGGCAGCGCGATGTTCAGCGCGCTGGCCGAACGGGGCATGCCGCTGGCAGATTAAGAAGCCTAACCATGTCTACTCAAAATACGACTCAGCTCACCATTACTCGCCCGGACGACTGGCATCTGCACCTGCGCGACGGCGCTGCCCTGGAGGCCGTGGTGGCGGACAGCGCGCGCCAGTTCGCGCGGGCCATCATCATGCCCAACCTGAAGCCGCCGGTCACGACCACCGAGCAGGCGCTGGCCTATCGCGACCGCATCCTGGAGGCCTTGAAGAAGGCGGGTGGCAACCCCGACGCCTTCACGCCGCTGATGACGCTGTACCTGACCGACAACACCACGTCGGAAGAGATCTTCCGCGCTTACGAGTCGGGCCAGGTCTACGCCGTGAAGCTCTATCCCGCAGGCGCCACCACCAACTCGGACGCCGGCGTGACCGATCTGCTGGGCAAGTGCGCCAAGGCGCTGGAAGCGCTTGAAAAATGCGGCATGCCGTTGTTGGTGCATGGCGAGGTCACGGACCCGTCGATCGACCTGTTTGACCGTGAGGCGATCTTCGTCGAGCGCGTGATGAAACCTCTGCGCCGCGCCTTTCCCGCCTTGAAAGTGGTGTTCGAACACATCACGACGAAAGAGGGTGCCGAGTACGTGCGAGACGCCGAAGGCCCGATTGCCGCCACTATCACGCCGCAGCACTTGCTGTACAACCGCAACGCGATTTTCCAGGGCGGGGTGCGGCCGCACTTCTACTGTCTGCCCGTCCTCAAGCGCGAAACCCACCGCCTCGCTCTGGTCGAAGCGGCCACTAGCGGGAGCCCGCGCTTTTTCCTGGGAACCGACAGCGCCCCGCATGCGCGCGGCCTGAAGGAGCATGCCTGCGGCTGCGCCGGCTGCTATACGGGCTTGCATGCCATGGAGCTGTACGCGACGGCTTTCGACGCCGTCGGCAAGCTGGACAAGCTGGAAGGTTTCGCCAGTTTCCATGGCCCGGACTTTTACGGCCTGCCGCGCAACACCGGCACGCTGACGCTGGTGCGCGAGGCCTATGTGGTGCCCGAGGAGATCCCGTTCGGCAATACGACGCTGGTTCCGCTGGCGGCAGGCGAGGCGCTGGCCTGGCGCGCACGCGGCTAGGCGGCTGCGCCGCGGCCCAGGCGGCAGGTCCGAGACGTGAAAATGCCCCCGAATTTTCGGGGGCATTTTTTACGCGCCTCTATATGTATATAGAGACAAGCTGATTACAGCGCGCCTTCGCGCCGTGCTTCCAGCAATTCCCAGCGGGCGAAGCGCTCTTCGAGTTCGCTTTCCAGCTTGGCCAGTTCGCCGTTGATGCGTTCGACCTCGGCCGGCGCGTCGCGGTACAGGCTGCCGTCGGCGAGCTTGCCGGCGAGCTCGGCCTGTTGCGCCTCGAGCGCGGCGATGGCGTCGGGCAGCCCCTCCAGTTCGCGCAGTTCCCAGGAGTTCATCTTGGAGGACTTAGGGGGTTTGGGCCGGGCTGCCTTGGCGCGCGCGGCGGCGTCATCGGCAGGCCGGGCGGCAGGGGCGGTCTCTTCGGCGGGGGCCGCCGGCGCGGGCCGCTGGGCGACCCACTCGTCGTAGCCGCCTACGTAGTCGCGCCAGCGGCCATCACCTTCGTAGGCGATGGTTTGCGTGACGACGTTGTTCAGGAAGGCGCGGTCGTGGCTGACCAGCAGCACCGTGCCTTGGTATTCCTGCAGCAACTCTTCCAGCAGTTCCAGCGTTTCGATGTCGAGATCGTTGGTGGGCTCATCCAGCACCAGCACGTTGGCGGGACGGGCGAACAGGCGCGCCAGCAGCAGGCGCGCGCGCTCGCCGCCGGACAGGCTGCGCACCGGCGAGCCGGCGCGGGCGGGCGAGAACAGGAAGTCGCCCAGGTAGCTCATGACGTGCTTGCGTGCGCCGCCGATTTCGACCCATTCGCTGCCCGGGCTGATGATGTCGACGAGCGTGGCGTTTTCATCCAGCTGCGCGCGCATCTGGTCGAAATACGCGACCGCGACATTGGTGCCCAGGCGGGTCGTACCGCTGTCCGGCTGCATTTCGCCCAGGATCAGTTTGAGCAGGGTGGTCTTGCCGGCGCCGTTGGGGCCGATGATGCCGATGCGGTCGCCGCGCAGGATGGTGGTGGAGTAGTCGTCCACCACGATCTTGTCGCCAAAGGCCTTGTTCACATGATCGAGTTCCGCGACCAGCTTACCGGAGCGTTGGCCTTCGGCAAGCGCCAGCGAGACGTCGCCGACGCGCTCGCGGCGTTCGGCGCGATCGACGCGCAGCTGTTCGAGGCGGCGCACGCGGCCCTCATTGCGGGTGCGGCGGGCTTCCACGCCCTTGCGGATCCAGATTTCTTCCTGCGCCAGCAGCTTATCGAAGCGGGCTTGTTCCAGGCGCTCGGATTCCAGCCACTGGGCCTTGCGCTCCTGCCACTGCGAGAAGTTGCCGGGGAAACTCAGCAGCCGGCCGCGGTCGAGTTCCACGATGCGGGTGGCGACGGAATCCAGGAAGCGGCGGTCGTGGGTGATGATGACCGCAGCGCCTTTCCAGGAGCGCAGCATGTCCTCCAGCCAGGCAATGCCTTCGAAGTCCAGGTGGTTGGTGGGTTCGTCCAGCAGCAGCAGATCCGGCTCATCGACCAGGGCGCGCGCCAGCGCGACCCGCTTGCGGGTGCCGCCAGACAAGCCGGCGATCTGCACGTCGGCCGGCAGGCCGAGTTTTTCGAGCACCGAGCGCACGCGCGACGGGCGTTGCCAGTCTTCATGATCGCCCTCGACATTGCAGACGACATCGAAGACGGTGGCGTTTTCGTCCAGCTCAGGTTCCTGCTCGACGGTGGCCACGCGCAGTCCGGAGCTGCGGGCGATATCGCCGTCGTCCGGCTGGGTCCTGCCGTCCAGCAGTCTCAGCAGCGAGGACTTGCCGGCGCCATTGCGGCCGATGAGGCCGATGCGCTCGCCGGCCTGGATGGCGAAATCGGCGTGATCCAGCAGCGGATGGTGGCCATAGGCCAGCTGGATGTCGGTAAGGGTGATGAGAGTAGCAAGGGCCATGTGGTGGGTAGTGTCTGCGGCGTCTGAGCGGATCAAGGCGTATTGTCGCAGGAACCCCGGAACGCCGTTTGGGCGGCCCGTGCGGCGGCGTCTTCGGGGACAGGGCCGCCGGGTGTAATAGAATACGCACCGCAAGGCGGGTCGGACGATCGTGGTGGATGCGAATCCATCGAGGAAGGTCCGGACTCCACAGGGCAGGGTAACGGCTAACGGCCGTCCGGCCGCGTCTTCGGGCGCGGTTGAGGAATAGGGCCACAGAGACGAGTCTGCGGGGTGGGCGCGCATCGCGCGCACAGATACGGCCATCTCCGTATCGCGCCGTCCGGCAACGGGCGGCGGCATCGCAGGGTGAAACGCGGCAACCTCTACCCGGAGCAACATCAAATAGGCATGCGTGCGGTCTTCGGATCGCGAAGGGCGGCTCCGTCCGAGCATGCGGGTAGATGGCTAGAGCGGCTCAGCAATGATCCGCGCAGAGGAATGATCGTCCGCCAGGGAAACCTGGTGTACAGAATCCGGCCTATAGACCCGTCTTGCAACTCATTCTCAACGCGAGCGAGGTTCGAACCGGAGCCTGGCATCGCGTGGGCCGGGTCGGCCACTTTTTCGATCGTCACAATCCCGGAGTCCGGCGGAAAGCCTCGCCAATCGGAGCAATCGACCGATCGTAAAACAATGCAAAGCCATTGTTAGCTGCCACTTCTGAAGAAGGACTTTTAGATAGTGCCGCAACCTCCTGATTTATTGGGAGGTTTTTCTTTTTGCGGATTTACATATTGATCTAAGTCCTTGTTGTGATTGAAAAAATTGCAACCACGCGCTTGACCGCCCTGATCCCATACCGTAGAGTGGGAAATAGTAGGAAATTGTGCAATTAAGTGGGGTAAAAGTGGTGTTTCAGGGAAGCAGCGCGCTCACGCTGGATGCCAAGGGACGGATCTCGATTCCGACCCGGCATCGTGACGCGCTCATGTCGCAGGCCGATGGCCGGCTAACCCTGACACGCCACCCTGACGGCTGCTTGCTGGTCTACCCGCGGCCGGAGTGGGAAAAGAAGCGCGAGCAGATTGCCGCCTTTCCCATGACGGCGCGCGCGTTGCAGCGGCTGTTGCTGGGCAACGCTCAGGACGTGGAACTGGACGGCTCCGGCCGGGTCCTGATCGCTCCTGAACTGCGCAACGCTTCCGGTATGACGCGCGATGTGATGCTGCTCGGTCTGGGCGCGCACTTCGAGCTGTGGGACGCCGCTATCCTGGCCAGCCGCGAGGCTGAGGACCTGGCCAAGGGTATGCCGGATGTGTTGAATCAGTTTTCGTTCTGAAAAAGTTATGGAATTCGAACATCGGCCCGTTCTGCTGGAGCCGACGGTGGACGCGTTATTGCTGCCCGACTTCGGCGGCAAGGGCGCGGCACGGTCGCATCAGCAGGCCGGGCCGGCTGCGGCTACGCGAGCGGAGGACGGCGTCTTCGTCGACGGCACCTTCGGGCGTGGCGGGCACAGCCGCGAACTTTTGGGCCGTCTGGGCAAGGCTGCCAGGCTGGTGGTGTTCGACAAGGACCCGGAGGCGATCGCCGTAGCCAATGCGTTGGCGGCAGCGGACCCGAGGGTCACTGTGGTGCATGGCGGCTTTGCCACCATGGCCGAAGAATTGGAGCAGCTCGGCATCGGCAAGGTCGATGGCGTGATGCTGGATCTGGGCGTTTCCTCGCCTCAGATCGACGATGCCGAGCGCGGTTTCTCGTTCATGCGAGACGGCCCGCTCGATATGCGGATGGACACCACTCGTGGTCCCACGGTGGCGGATTGGCTGGCGCAAGCCAGTGTGGATGAGATGCGGGAGGTCATAGCGGATTATGGCGAAGAACGGTTTGCTTTTCAGGTTGCAAAGGCGATTGCTGCTCGCCGCGCAACAAGGCCGCTGCGCACCACGCTCGAACTTGCCGAGTGCGTCGCCAGCGCCGTCCGCACGCGCGAAAAGGGGCAGCATCCGGCCACACGCACCTTTCAAGCTCTACGGATTTACATCAATCGGGAACTCGAAGAGCTCGCGCGCACCCTCGCGGCAGCTCTAGACCTGCTCGCCCCGGGAGGGAGGTTGGCGGTGATCAGCTTTCATTCGCTTGAAGACCGCATGGTCAAGCAGTGCATCGCGGCGGCGGCTCGTCCGGCTGCCGCGCATGCGCGCCTGCCCCTGCGGGAAAGCGAAATGCCGCAGCCGGTCCTGCGTTCCCTGGGGCGCGTGCTGGCCGAAGACGATGAGGTCTCGGCCAACGCCCGTGCCCGCTCCGCCGTCCTGCGCGTTGCCGAACGCACCGAAACGCCGCTGCCCGCCGAGGGCGGCTTTGCGTTCGTGAAGATCGGCTCGCTGCCGGGCAGCGATCTGGCTCCTGCGCCGCGCCGCGGCAAGGGGGGGCGTCGCTAATGGGTCGCGTCAACCTGATCGTTGCGGCTTTACTGATGCTGTCGGCCATTTCCCTGGTCACCAGCCGGTATCAGTCGCGCCAGCTCTTTATCGAGCTGGGCCGCGATCAGGCGCACGCACGCGACCTCGAAACCAGTTGGCGGCGTCTGCAGCTGGACCGCGCCGAACTCGCCCGCAACGCGCGGGTGGACGCGATTGCGCGTGACGGCCTGAAGATGATTTCCATCGTTCCGGACCGCACGCTGTACATGAATCAGGCGCCTGTCTCCGCCAGCGGAGGCGCGCAATGAAACGCGTCCCCTTCTTCGACAACCCCGTGCTGCGCGGGCAATTGCCCACGTGGCGCGCGCGCCTGGTGCTGATCCTGCTGTTCGGCGGGTTCACCGTGCTGGCCGGCCGCGCGCTGTTCCTGCAGGGGCTGTCCACCGAATTCCTGCAGCAGCAGGGCGAGCGGCGCTATGAGCGCACGCTGACCCTGGCCGCCACGCGCGGCAAGATCATGGACCGCAATGGCGCGGTGCTGGCCTCCAGCGTGCCGGCGCGCGCCATCTGGGCGATTCCCGAAGACGCCAAGCAGGCCACCCCGGCGCAGATGGATACTTTGGCGAAGCTGCTGGAAACGCCCTTGGCCGATCTGCGCCACCGCCTGGTCGACGAAGACAAGAACTTCGTCTACCTGAAGCGCCAGGTCTCGATGGACGTGGCCGACAAGATCAAGCAATTGGGCATGCCGGGCGTGCACCAGCAGCCGGAGACCCGCCGCTATTACCCGGACGGCGACGTGATGGCCCACGTGGTGGGTTTCAACAGCGTCGAGGACCAGGGGCAGGAAGGCGTCGAACTGACGTTCAATCAGCAGTTGTCGGGTCGTCCGGGCAGCCGCCGCGTCATCAAGGACCGGCTGGGCCGCGTGATCGAGGACGTGCAGGCCGTGACCCTGCCAGTGGATGGCCGCGACCTGCGCCTGTCCATCGACACGCGCTTGCAGTACCTGGTGTTCAAGGCTCTGAAGGACGCCATGGACAAGCACCAGGCCAAGGGCGCGACCGCCGTGGTGGTGGACGTGCACACGGGCGAGATCCTGGCCCTGGCCAACGTGCCTACCTTCGATCCGAACAAGCGCGAAACCTTTCATGGTTCCAAGCTGCGCAACCAGGCCATTACCGACACGTTCGAACCTGGCTCGATCATGAAGCCCTTCACCGCCGCGCTGGCGCTGGACCTGGGTCGCATCAGCACCAAGACGCTGTTTGAAACCGGCAATGGCCGCTTCCAATACCAAGGCAGCACGATCAGTGACGTGAGCCGCAACGGCACGCTGGACGTGGCCGGCGTACTGCGCAAGTCCAGCAACATCGGCATGACCATGATCTCCGAGAAGCTGGAATCCCGCGAGATGTGGGACCGCTTCACCGAATTGGGCCTGGGCCAGGCGCCCCAGGTGGGATTTCCCGGCGCGGCGCCCGGCCGCCTGCGCCCCTGGGACCGCTGGCGCCTGATCGAAAAGGCCACGATGGCCTACGGCTACGGCCTGTCGGTGTCGCTGCTGCAGGTGGCGCGCGCCTATACCGTTTTCGCCCGCAATGGCGACATGGTGTCGCTGACGCTGGTCAAGCGCGACAGCGACCCTACCAGCGTCAAGATCTATACGCCCAAGACCACCGAAATGGTGCGCGGCATGCTGGAAGCCGCCGCTGGTCCTGAAGGCACCAAGGCTGCCCAGGTGCAGGGCTATCGCGTGGCCGGCAAGAGCGGCACGGCGCGCAAGATCGTCGACGGCAAGTACAGCATGCAGCGCTATCGGAGCTCCTACGTGGGCTTCGCTCCGGTGTCGGATCCGAAGATCGTCGTGGCCGTGTCCATCGACGAGCCGACGGTTGGCGGCTATTACGGCGGCGCTATCGCCGCGCCCGTGTTCTCCCAGATCGTGGGGGGGAGCTTGCGGCTGATGGGGGTGCGCCCGGACGCGCCCTTCGAATCCACAATTGTTGCTGGTCTTAAGGAGCCAGGCAGATGAGCGCCAAAGGCTTCCTCTTCAACCCTGTCGCCACGGTTGCCGAAACCGTGGCGTGGTTGCATTCGCGCGTGTCGTTGACCGCGCACCTCAAGCTGGACTCCCGCGATATCGAGCCGGGCGATGTTTTCGTCGCCTGCCCGGGTCTGTCCAGCGACGGACGTCTCTATATAGAGAAGGCGTTGGCGCTGGGCGCCAGCGCGGTGTTGTTCGAAGCCCCCGCCAACGATGCCGTCGCGGCCGTGGCGGACCAGGCCCCGATGCTGCCGGTGACCGGCCTGCGCGCCCTGCTGGGCGAGTTGGCCGACACCTGGTATGGCCGGCCCTCGGCCGAGCTGGCGGTGGTGGCGGTGACTGGCACCAACGGCAAGACCTCATCGGTGCAGTGGATCGCCCACGCGCTGAGCCGCAATGACAAGCCTTGCGGCACCATCGGCACCCTGGGCGCCGTGCTGCCCGACGGGCGCACGCTGGGCGGCGACCTGACCACGCCTGACGTGCTGACCGTGCATCGCACGCTGGCCGCCATGCGCGACGCCGGCGCCAAGGCCGTGGCGATGGAGGCATCCTCCATCGGCATCGAGCAGGGCCGGATGGACGGCGTGCGCGTTGCGCTGGCCGCCTTCACCAATCTGACCCGCGACCATCTCGATTATCACGGCACCATGGAGCGGTACGAGGCCGCCAAGGCGCGCCTGTTCCGTTGGCCGGGGCTGACCGCCGCCGTGATCAACGCCGACGACGAAGCCGGACGCCGCTTGATCGCCGGTCTGCCCGCGGGCATGGCGATGGGCTACAGCCTGAGCGCCGACCCGGAGATTCCCGCCGGCATGCGCGCGCGCGATCTCCAGGCCACTGCCCAGGGCCAGATCTTCACGTTGGTGTCGCCGCATGGCGAGGCCCAGATCGTGACCCGCCTGCTGGGCGCGCACAACGTGTCGAACCTGCTGTTGGTGGCGGGTGTGCTGTATCAACTGGGCCTGCCGTTTGCGCAGATCGCGCGCGAACTGGCCGCGACGGATCCCGTCGACGGCCGCCTGCAGACCGTCGAGCCGGTGGCGCACAGCACCCAGGCCGCCACGGGCCGCGGCGCGCTGGTGGTGGTGGACTATGCACATACGCCCGACGCGCTGGCGCGGGCGCTGTCCGCCCTGCGCGCCGTCGCGACCGCACGCTCGGGCCGCCTGATCTGCCTGTTCGGTTGCGGCGGCGAGCGTGATCCGGGCAAGCGTCCCGAGATGGGCCGTATCGCCGCGGACCTGGCCGACCACGTGGTCGTATCCAGCGACAACCCGCGTACCGAATCGCCCGAAGCCATCGTCGAACAGATCCTGGCCGGCATTCCCGACAGCGTGCGCCCCGACGTGCAGGTGGACCGCGCGCGCGCCATCATGCAGACCATCTGGGCGGCAGCACCCGATGACGTGGTGCTGCTGGCGGGCAAGGGACATGAAACCTATCAGGACATCGGAGGCGAGAAGCTGCCCTTCGATGACCGCGAATGGGCGCGGCTGGCGCTGCTGGTGCCGCAGGTCAAGGGCGTGTCCACCGACACGCGTCGCATCGGCCAGGGCGAACTGTTCGTGGCGCTGGTGGGCGAGAACTTCGACGCTCACAACTATCTGGACCAGGCCGAGGCGCGCGGCGCCTGCGCGGCCGTGGTGGCGCATGCCGTGCCCGATGCCAAGCTGCCGCAACTGGTGCTGGGCGACACGCGCATCGCGTTGATGCGCATCGGCGCCGCCTGGCGTGCGCAGTTCGCGTTGCCCGTGGTGGCGGTGACCGGCAGCAACGGCAAGACCACCACCAAGGAAATGATCTCGGCCATGCTGGCCGAGTGGCAGGGCGAGGCGGGCCGTCTGGCGACCGCCGGCAACCTGAACAACGACATCGGCGTGCCGCTGACTCTGCTGCGCCTGCGGCCGGAGCACCGCGCAGCCGTATTCGAGCTGGGCATGAACCACCCCGGCGAGATCGCGCAATTGGCCGCCATCGCCGCGCCCACGGTGGCGCTGGTGACCAACGCCCAGCGCGAGCACCAGGAATTCATGCACAGCGTGGAAGCCGTGGCCCATGAGAACGGCGCGGCCATCGCGGCGCTGCCCGAAGATGGCGTTGCTGTGTATCCCGGCGACGAACCCTATTCGGCGATCTGGGACGCCTTGGCCGAGCCGCGCCGGGTGCTGCGCTTCGGCCTGCAGCCCGGCCTGGACGTGTATGCCGAACAGATCCTCGCGGACGTGCACGCCACGCGGTGCCGCGTGGTCACGCCGATGGGCGTCGCCGACTTGACGCTGCCGGTGCCGGGCCTGCACAACCTGCGCAACGCGCTGGCGGCCATCGCCAGCGCGATCGCCGCGGGGGCGCCGCTGGAAGGCGCGGTGCGCGCCCTGTCCGGTTTCAGCCCGGTCGCGGGCCGCATGCAGCACAAGCATATGAGTGACGGAACGTTGCTCATCGATGACACCTACAATGCCAACCCCGACTCGGTGCGCGTGGCCGTGGACGTGCTGGCCCGCATGGCCGGCAAGCGCGTCCTGGTGCTGGGCGACATGGGCGAGGTCGGGGACAACGGCCCCGCCATGCATGTCGAGGTGGGCAATTACGCGCGCGAGCAAGGGCTCGACGCGTTCATCACGCTAGGCGAAGCCAGCCGGGCGGCCGCGGCCGCATTCGGAGTGGGGGCGCACGCCTGCGCATCGGTAGACGAAGTGGTTGCCGCCTTGCGCGGCTTGCGCGCGTCCTGCGTATTGATAAAGGGATCGCGCTTTATGCGCATGGAGCGGGTAGTGACGGCTTTTTCTACGAATGAAGGTGTGACGGCCAAGGGGCAGGGAGAGCAGAATGCTGCTTGAAATCGCCCGCATGCTGTCTGACGATGTGCGCGCGCTGGGGGTGTTCGAATACATCACCTTGCGCGCTGTGCTGGCGTGCGCAACCGCGCTTTTGATCGGCCTGGTGGCCGGTCCGCGCGTGATCCGCAAACTGACCGAGATGAAGATCGGCCAGGCCGTGCGCTCCTACGGCCCGGAAACCCATCTGGTCAAGACCGGCACGCCCACCATGGGCGGCGTGCTGATCCTTATTTCCATCGCCATCAGTACGCTGTTGTGGGCGGACTGGACCAACCGCTTCGTGTGGGTGGTGCTGCTGGTGACCTTCGGCTTCGGCTGGATCGGCTGGATGGACGATTACCGCAAGGTGGTTTATCGCGATCCTGAGGGCATGCCCGCACGGCAGAAATTCTTCTGGCAGGCGACCATCGGCATCGTGGCCGCGGTGTATCTGGCGTTCGCCGTGTCGGCGCCGGCCAATACCGAACTGTGGCCCCTGTTCAAGGCCTGGGTCGGCAGCGGCTTCACGATGCCTCTGCCGACGCGTGCCGACCTGATCGTTCCGTTCTTCAAGAGCGTGAGCTACCCGCTGGGCGTGCTGGGTTTCGTGGCGCTGACCTGGGCCGTCATCGTCGGCACCAGCAATGCCGTGAACCTGACCGACGGCCTGGACGGCCTGGCCATCATGCCCACCGTCATGGTGGGCAGCGCGCTGGGCATCTTCGCGTACGTGGTCGGCCGCGTGGACTATTCCAAGTACCTGTTATTCCCCTATATCCCGGGCGCATCGGAATTGATGGTGCTGTGCGCCGCGATCGGCGGCGCCGGCCTGGCGTTTTTGTGGTTCAACGCGTATCCGGCGCAGGTCTTCATGGGCGACGTCGGCGCGCTGGCGCTGGGCGGCGCATTGGGCACCATCGCCGTCATCGTGCGCCAGGAAATCGTGCTGTTCATCATGGGCGGCGTGTTCGTGGTCGAGACCCTTTCCGTGATGATGCAAGTGACTTGGTTCAAGTACACCAAGCGACGTTATGGAACAGGTAGACGCATTTTCCGCATGGCCCCGTTGCATCATCACTTTGAAGTGGGTGGCTGGAAAGAAACCCAGGTGGTCGTGCGTTTCTGGATCATCAGCATGATGCTGGTGCTGATTGGCCTCTCTACCCTGAAGTTGCGATGAATACGATGGAAACCTCCCGCGCAGACGCGCCGCTCGTCCTGATCCTCGGATTGGGCGAGACGGGTGTCGCCGCCGCTCGCTGGTGCGCCCGCCTGGGCGCCCGCTTGCGCGTGGCCGACACGCGCGCTGAACCGGGCGGGCTGGCCGCGCTGCGCGAAGCGCTGGCGCAAAGCGAAGTGGAATACCGGCTGGGCTGCGATCAGTCCTTCGACACGGCGCTGCTGGACGGCGTGAGCCAACTGGTGCTGAGCCCCGGCCTGGCGCCCGCTCAGCCTCCCGCGGCCGATCTGCTGCGCGAGGCCGAGGCCCGCGGCATCGAGATCGTTGGCGAAATCGAATTGTTTGCGCGCGCGCTGGCCGACCTGGCCGAAACGCGCGAGTACCGACCGCGCCTGTTGACCGTGACCGGCACCAACGGCAAGACCACCGTCACCGCGTTGACGCGTCAACTGATCGAGGCCAGCGGCCTGTCGGTCGTGGCGGCGGGCAACATCAGCCCCGCGGCGCTGGCCGCGCTGATGGATGCGCTGGATGCGGAATCGCTGCCACAAGTCTGGGTGCTGGAGTTGTCCAGTTTCCAGCTGGAAACCACGCGCTCGCTGATGGCCGACGCTGGCGTCGTGCTGAACGTCACGCAGGATCACCTGGACTGGCATGGCAGCATGGAAGCCTACGCCCAGGCCAAGGCCCGTCTGCTGAAGATGGCGCGCGTGGCCATCGTCAACCGCGACGATCCCTATACCGTGGACATGGTCGCCACCCTGAACGCACTGAACGTGCGCAGCTTCGGCCGCGACGTGCCGGAGCTGGTCGGCGACATGGGCCTGGAACTGGGCCAGGGTGTGGCCTGGCTGGTGGCCTGCGAACCGAACGATTTCGATGAGCCCGCGCCGCCGGTGCGTCGCAAGAAGGACGCGCCTGAACCTGTGCGCGCCAAGGGCCGCATGAGCCGCCTGATGCCGGTGGACGCCTTGCGCATCCGCGGCATCCACAATGCCCTGAACGCGCTGGCCGCGTTGCAACTGGCCCGTTGCCTGGACCTGGGCTGGGGCGCGATGTTGCGCGCGCTGCGCGAATACGCCGGCGAACCGCATCGCGCGGCCTTTGTGCGCACGATCGGTGGCGTCGACTACATCAATGACAGCAAGGGCACCAACGTGGGCGCCACTGTCGCCGCGCTGGAGGGCCTGGGCCAGCAGGTCGTGCTGATCGCCGGCGGCCAGGGCAAGGGCCAGGATTTCGCGCCGCTGATTCCGGGGGTGACGCAGCATGCGCGCGCCGTGATGCTGATCGGCCAGGACGGTCCCGAGATCGGCCGCGTGCTGGCGTCGACCGGGGTGCAGTGCGTCATGGCTGAAACGTTGCGCGACGCGGTGCGCGGCGCCGCCGAACTGGCCCAGCCCGGCGATGCCGTGCTGCTGTCGCCCGCCTGCGCCAGCCTGGACATGTTCCGCAACTATCCGCATCGCGGACAGGTGTTCGTGGAAGAGGTCGAAGACCTGGCCCGCGACCGTGGAGAGGTCGCATGAGCCTGATCGCCGATCTCACCGCCAGCGTCAACGCCGTACGGCCCGGCCGTACCCGCATGCGCAATTTCGATCTGCCGCTGGTCATCGCGGCATCGACCTTGCTGCTGCTCGGCCTGCTGATGGTGTATTCGGCATCGATCGCGCTGGCCGACGGCCCGCGCTACGCGTCCTATGGCCGCTACTACTTCGTGATCCGCCACGGCCTGTTCATCAGTGCCGGGCTGCTTGCCGCCGCCGTGGTGCTGGCGGTGCCGATCCGTGTGTGGCAGCGTCTGGCCGTGCCCCTGTTCGTGGTCGCCAACGTGCTGCTGGTGGCTGTGCTGATTCCCGGCATCGGCCGCGAAGTCAACGGCGCGCACCGCTGGATTCCGCTGGGTCCGCTCAACTTCCAGCCTTCCGAGCTGATGAAGCTGGCCGCGCTGCTCTACGCCGCCGATTACACCGTGCGCAAGCAAGAACATATGCAGGCGTTCGCGCGGGGCTTCCTGCCCATGGCGTTCGCGCTGGCCGGCGTCGGCATGCTGCTGCTGCTCGAGCCCGACCTGGGCGCCTTCATGGTGATCGTGGCGATCGCCATCGGCATCCTGTTCCTGGGCGGCATCAACGGCAAGTACTTCAGCAGCCTGCTGGCGGTGCTGGTCAGCACGTTTCTGATGCTGATCTGGCTGTCGCCGTGGCGCCGCGCACGCCTGTTCGCCTACCTGGATCCCTGGAACGAAGACAATGCCTACGGCAGCGCCTACCAGTTGTCGCATTCGCTGATTGCCCTGGGCCGCGGCGAATGGCTGGGCGTGGGCCTGGGCGCCAGCGTCGAAAAGTTGCACTACCTGCCGGAAGCGCACACCGACTTCCTGATGGCGGTGGTGGGCGAGGAACTGGGCTTTGCCGGCGTGATGCTGGTCATCACCCTGTTCGCCATCATCGTCTACCGCGGATTCGACATCGGCCGCCAGGCCATCGCCATGGAACGCACCTTCGCGGGCCTGGTGGCGCATGGCGTGGCGATGTGGTTCGGGGTGCAGGCCTTCATCAATATGGGTGTCTGCCTGGGCCTGCTGCCCACCAAGGGCCTGACCCTGCCCCTGATGAGCTACGGTGGTTCGGGCGTGGTGATGAACCTGTGCGCCCTGGCCATGTTGATCCGGGTCGACGTGGAAAACCGCATCATGATGCGTGGGGGGCGGGTATGACGGCCTCGCGCACCATCCTGATCATGGCCGGCGGCACCGGCGGCCACATCATGCCGGGCCTGGCGGTGGCCGATGTGCTGCGCGAGCGCGGCTGGCGCGTGCTGTGGCTGGGCAATCCCGAAAAGATGGAAGGCCGGCTGGTGCCGCCGCGCGGCATCGAGCTGGTTCCGTTGCGCTTCCAGGGCGTGCGCGGCAAGGGCGCCTCGGCGCTTCTGAAGCTGCCGTTCCTGCTGCTGCGCGCGTTCGGGCAAGCCTGGTCGCGTTTGTCCGACGTGCGGCCCGACGTGGTGCTGGGCATGGGCGGCTACGTGGCTTTCCCGGGTGGCGTCATCGCGGCGCTGCGCGGCACGCCGCTGGTCGTGCATGAACAGAATGCCGTCGCAGGCACCGCGAACAAATGGCTGGCCCGGATGGCCCGCCGCGTGCTCAGCGGCTTTCCCGGCGTATTGCCCAAGGGCGAGGCCATGGGCAATCCGGTGCGCGCGGACCTGTGCGCGCTGCCGGACCCGACGGCGCGTTACGCCGGCCGCAGCGGTCCGCTGCGGGTGCTGATCGTGGGCGGCAGCCTGGGCGCCCAGGCGCTGAACACGACTTTGCCGCAGGCGTTGGCGCGCCTGCCGCAGGAAAGCCGGCCGGTGGTGGTGCATCAGGCTGGCGAACAACATTTGCCCGCGCTGCAGCAGGCCTACGCCCAGGAGGGCGTGGAAGCCGACTGCCGCGCATTCATCGATGACATGGCGGGCGCCATGGGCGATGCCGACCTGCTGATCTGCCGCGCGGGCGCCATGACGGTGTCCGAAGTGGCCGCGGCAGGCGTGGCGGCCTTGTTCGTGCCGTTCCCGCATGCCATCGACGACCACCAGACCGCCAACGCGCGCTTCCTGAGCGATGCGCAGGCCGCCTGGCTGCAGCCGCAGACCGGCCTGACGCCCGAATGGCTGGCGCAGTGGCTGGGCCAGCGCTCCCGACAAGAACTCCAAGCCGTGGCCGAACGGGCCCGCGCGCATGCGCGTCCCGAAGCCGCGGCTCATATCGCCGACGTCTGTGAACAAGCAGCGGGGCGTTCATCATGAAACACAGAATTCAACACATCCATTTCGTAGGCATAGGCGGCTCGGGCATGAGCGGCATTGCCGAGGTGCTGCTCAACCTGGGCTACACCATCAGCGGTTCCGACCTGAACGAGTCGGCGGTGACGCGCCGCCTGGCCGGCCTGGGCATGAAGATCGCGATCGGCCACGTGGCCAGCAACGTCACCGGCGCCGCCGCCATCGTCACGTCCACGGCAGTGGCGGGCGACAACCCCGAAGTGATCGCCGCCCGCGCGGCGCGCATTCCGGTGGTGCCGCGCGCCCTCATGCTGGCCGAGCTGATGCGCCTGAAGCGCGGCATCGCCGTTGCCGGCACGCATGGCAAGACGACCACGACCAGCCTGGTGGCCAGCGTGCTCGCCGCCGGCGACCTGGATCCGACCTTCGTGATCGGCGGCCGCCTGAATTCCGCGGGCGCAAATGCGCGCCTGGGGCAGGGCGACTACATCGTGGTCGAAGCCGACGAATCCGACGCCTCGTTCCTGAATCTGCTGCCGGTGATGGCCATCGTGACCAACATCGACGCCGATCACATGGACACCTACGGGCACGACGTGGCGCGCCTGAAGAGCGCCTTCATCGAGTTCACGCAGCGCCTGCCGTTCTACGGCAGCGCCGTGCTGTGCTCGGACGACGCCAATGTGCGTGAAATCATGCCCTTCGTGTCGCGGCCGATCACGACCTATGGCCTGAACGAAGAGGCGCAGGTGCGCGCCTACGAAGTGCAGCCGGCGGGCACGCGCATGCGCTTCAACGTGCAGCGCACGCATCGCGACACCCTGTTGCCGCCGCTGCAGGTCGAACTGAACCTGCCGGGCCTGCACAACGTGCGCAACGCGCTGGCCGCGATCGCCGTGGCGACCGAGCTGGGCGTGGCCGACGAGGCCATCTGCGAGGCATTGTCTTCCTTCCACGGCGTGGGCCGTCGTTTCACGCAAACGGGCGATTTCCCCGTGCCGGCCAACCATGGCGGCGGCACCTTCACGGTGATCGACGACTACGGCCATCACCCGGTGGAAATGGCTGCCACGCTGGCCGCCGCGCGCGGCGCCTGGCCCGACCGCCGCATCGTGCTGGCGTTCCAGCCGCATCGCTACACCCGGACTCGGGATTGTTTTGAAGACTTCGTGCGCGTGCTGGGCACCGCCGATGCCGTGCTGCTGACCGAGGTCTACGCCGCGGGCGAACCGCCTTTGGTGGCGGCGGACGGCCGGGCCTTGTCGCGCGCCTTGCGCGTGGCCGGCAAGGTCGAGCCGGTGTTCGTCGAGGACGTGGCGGAGCTGCCGCAGGCCGTGGTCGATTTCGTGCGCGACGGCGACGTGGTGATTGTTATGGGAGCGGGTTCGATCAGCAAGGTCCCCGCCCAAGTTGGAGAACTGGCATGAGCACGCAATTCGGCAAAGTGGGTGTGTTGTACGGCGGGCGCTCCGCCGAACGCGAAGTGTCCTTGATGTCGGGCGCGGGCGTGCACCAGGCGCTGCTCAGCGCCGGCGTGGACGCGCACCTGTTCGACACGGGCGAGCGCAGCCTGTCCGAGCTGGCCGCCCAAGGCTTCGACCGCGTGTTCATCGCTTTGCACGGCCGCTATGGCGAAGACGGCACCATCCAGGGGGCGCTGGAACTGCTGGGCATCCCCTACACCGGCAGCGGCCCGCTGGCGTCCGCGCTCGCCATGGACAAGACCATGACCAAGCGCGTGTGGCTGCAGCACGGCCTGCCCACGCCCGACTTTGAATTGCTGGATGCCGACACCGAACTGCGCCTGGTGCCGGACCGCCTGAGCCTGCCGCTGATCATCAAGCCGCCGCACGAAGGATCGACGGTGGGCATTACCAAGGTGGTGGGTTATTCCGACATGAAGGAAGCCTACGCCGCAGCGGCCCGTTTCGACGCCGAAGTGCTGGCCGAGCAGTTCATCACCGGCCGCGAGCTGACCGTGGCGGTGCTGGGCGGCGGCAAGACCGCGCGCGCGCTGCCGGTCATCGAGATCGCCGCGCCTGGCGGCAATTACGACTACGAGCACAAGTACTTCTCCGACGACACGCAGTACTTCTGCCCGGCCACGCTGCCGCCCGAAGTGGCCGCGGAAGTCGCCGAGATCGCGGTCCAGGCTTACCAGGCGCTGGGCTGCGAAGGCTGGGGCCGCGCCGACTTCATCCTCGACCGCGACAACCGGCCGTGGCTGCTTGAAATGAATACCTCGCCTGGCATGACCAGCCATTCACTCGTTCCCATGGCCGCCAAGGCGGTGGGAATCAGCTACGCCGACCTGTGCGTGGCGATCTTGTCCGAGGCCGCGTGCAAAGTGCGCAGCCCGGCCCGTAACGCTTGACCCGGATACTCTGTGTGGAACGACGCTCGCACCACCAACCTGATCGCCAACACGCTGGCCGTGCTGGCGGTTTGCGCCATGCTCGTCGCGGGCGTGGTGTGGGTGGTGCAACGCCCGTTCTTCACGCTCTCGGCCATCGAGCTGGAATCGATGCCGGACACCGAGCTGCACTACGTCTCCACGGGGGCGGTGCGGTCGGCGATCGCGGGCCGCTTCAAGGGCAATTTCTTCACGGTGGACCTGGACGACGCGCGCGAGATCTTCGAGTCGGTGCCGTGGGTCCGGCACGCCACCGTGCGGCGGATCTGGCCCAATGTGCTGCGCGTGCGGATCGAGGAACAGCAGCCTCTGGCGCTGTGGAACGAGAACCAGATGATCAACACCTGGGGCGAAGCGTTCACGGCCAATACGGGCGAGGTGGACGACGAGACAGTGCTGCCGCAGTTCTCCGGTCCGGAGGGCACCGAATCGCTGGTCGTGCAACGCTACGCCGAACTGGCCCGCTGGTTCGCGCCGCTCGATATGCACGTGACGCAGCTGGATCTGAGTCCGCGCTACGCCTGGCGCGTGGTGCTGTCCAACGGCATGTCGCTGGACCTGGGCCGAGATCCGGGCGCGGACGCGCCGGATCCGCATGGCCTGCCGGGCGCTCTGCCGTTCGCGGCCCGAATTCAACGTTTTGTGCAGGCGTGGCCCGCCGTGTCGGGGCGCCTGGAAGGGCGCACCGTGACGCAGGCCGACCTGCGCTATCCCAATGGTTTCGCCCTGGCGCTGGCCCCGTTGCCGCCGTCGGAAACCAAATCCAAATCCATACCGAAACCTCCCAAGAAACGCTAACGCCATGACCCGTGACATCAAGGACCTTATCGTCGCCCTCGATATCGGCACCAGCAAGGTGGTGGCTGTGGTGGCTGAAATTTTGCCTGAAGGGCGATTCGAAGTGCTAGGCCTGGGCCAGCACGAATCGCGCGGCATGCGCAAGGGCGTGGTCGTCAACATCGAGACCACTGTGAATTCCATCCAGCGCGCGCTTGAAGAAGCCGAGCTGATGGCAGATTGCAAGATTCGCGACGTCTACACCGGCATTGCCGGCAGCCATATCCGCAGCTTCAACTCCAGCGGCATGGTCGCCGTGAAAGACAAGGAAGTCACCGCCACCGACGTTGCCCGCGTCATCGAGACCGCCAAGGCGGTGAACATCCCGACCGACCAGCAGGTGCTGCACGTGCTGACGCAGGAGTTCATCGTCGACGGCCAGGAAGACATCCGCGAGCCCATCGGCATGAGCGGCCTGCGCCTGGAAGTGCGCGTGCACATCGTGACGGGCGCGGTCAGCGCCGCCCAGAACATCGTCAAGTGCGTGCGCCGCTGCGGCCTGGAAGTGCAAGACCTGATCCTGCAGCCCCTGGCGTCCAGCCTGGCCGTGCTGACCGCCGATGAAAAAGAACTCGGCGTGGTGCTGGTCGACATCGGCGGCGGCACCACCGACGTTGCCATCTTCACCGGCGGCGCGATCCGTCACACCGCCGTGCTGCCGATTGCCGGCGACCAGATCACCAACGACATCGCCGCGATGCTGCGCACGCCCACGCCCGATGCAGAGGAAATCAAGCTGCGCTACGGCGTGGCCAAGCAGGTGCTGGCCAGCCCGGACGAGTCCGTGGAAGTGCCGGGCCTGGGCGACCGCGGTCCGCGCCAGGTCAAGCGCCAGGCGCTGGGCGCCGTGATCGAACCGCGCGTGGAAGAACTGTTCACGCTGGTGCAGCAGGTCGTGCGCGATTCCGGCTACGAGGACCTGCTGGCGTCCGGCGTGGTCCTGACCGGCGGATCGGCGCAACTGCCCGGCATGATCGAACTGGCCGAGGACGTGTTCCTCAAGCCGGTGCGCGTGGCGGTGCCCGAATACGAAGGCAGCCTGGCCGACGTGATGCGCAATCCGCGCTTCTCGACGGTGATGGGCTTGTTGCAGGAAGCACGGATGCAGCGCGTGCGCGGCCGCAAGGTCGCCGCCCAGACCGGCAATTTCAAGAGCCTGCTGGCGCGCATGAAGGAATGGTTCATGAACTGAGTTTCAAGGGGCAGGTTGGGGCCTGTCCTTGGTGCGGTTCGCAGCAGTAACGCGGGCCGGGCCAGAAGAGGGGAGGCGCTTCAAACCCGTTGCGGGCCCGTCCGGCGACGAGTTTGAGGCGATTCACAAAACATAGGTTGGTTGGGGAATTTTTGTGATTTGCGAAATCGGACTTGTGAGGGAGTCATCATGATGAACTTTGAGATGCTTGAGAACAACACCAAAGGGACCGTTATCAAGGTCGTTGGTGTGGGCGGTGCGGGCGGCAATGCCGTGGCGCACATGATTCGCAGCGGTGTGCACGGGGTGGATTTCATCTGCGCCAACACCGATGCGCAGGCACTGGCGGCGACCAACGCCCCGGTGCAGATCCGTCTGGGCCGTACCGGCCTGGGCGCGGGCGCCAAGCCCGAGCAGGGACGTGCGTCGGCTGAAACCGCGCGCGAGGAGATCCGTGCCGCGCTGAATGGCGCGCACATGGTCTTCATCACCGCCGGCATGGGTGGTGGCACCGGCACCGGCGCAGGTCCGGTCGTGGCCGAAGTCGCGAAGGAACTGGGCATTCTGACGGTGGGCGTGGTCACCAAGCCTTTCACCTTCGAAGGCAACAAGCGCCTGAAGATGGCCGAGGACGGTATCTCGGAACTGGCCAAGCACGTGCATTCGCTCATCGTGGTGCTCAACGAGAACCTCTATGAACTGATGGACGAGGACGCGACGCAGGAAGACTGCTTCCGTTCGGCCGACGACATCTTGCACAACGCTTGCGCGGGCATCGCCGAAATCATCAACGTCGAAGGCAACGTCAACGTCGACTTCGAAGACGTCAAGACGATCATGGGCGAGCAGGGCCAGGCCATGATGGGCACGGCGTCGGCTTCGGGTGCGGACCGCGCCCGCGTGGCCGCCGAGCACGCCATTGCTTGCCCGCTGCTGGAAGGCGTGGACCTGAACGGCGCTCGTGGCGTGCTGGTCAACATTACCGCCAGCCGCTCGCTGAAGATGCGCGAAACGCGCGAAATCATGGAAACGATCCGCAGCTATGCTTCGGACGACGCGACCGTGATCTTCGGCACCGCCTACGACGAATCCATGGGCGAAAACCTGCGCGTGACCGTGGTGGCAACTGGCCTGGGCCGTGCGCAAGCGCGTCCGCAGCTGGTGCAGAACACCGCTGAAGTGCTGCGTACCGGCACCGACAACATGCCCATGGGCACGATGCCGGCTGGCGGTCAAGGCGATTACCGCAACCTGGACATGCCGTCTGTCATGCGCAACCCGCGCAGCCAGGCGTCGGCCCAGGTGCGTGCTCTGGAAAGCTCGGGCATGGATCATTTCGACATCCCGGCATTCCTGCGCAAGCAAGCGGATTGAACCTAGGAGCCGATTTCTGGCTCTAATTGCACTCCCTCATCTCCGGCCTGCCTGTCCCCACAGGCAAGCCGGAGGCAGAGCGGTCCGTGTTTCCCTTGCACGGTTTCAATAAGGGACGGAGGTATCGGTCGATCCGGACGCCAAATGGCGCCAGGGATCGGACAGAGTTACAATACGTCAGTTACGCCGGCAATCTGCTTGTCTTCTTGCCGGCTTCCTGGCTCAAAACACCCAAGTCTCATGTTCCGACAGCGCAGCATTCAGAATCTCGTCCGCACGACAGGCGTCGGCGTCCACTCCGGACGGCGGGTCGAGCTCACCTTGCGCCCGGCACAACCGAATACGGGCATCGTGTTCCATCGCGTCGATCTGCCGCAGGTCGTGGATCTGCCCGCGCAGGCCACCGGCGTGGGCGATACGCGCATGGCATCGGTGTTGCAGCAGGGCAATGTCCGCGTGTCCACGGTGGAACACCTGATGTCGGCGCTGGCCGGCCTGGGTATCGACAACCTGCATATCGACCTCACTGCCGAAGAAGTCCCCATCATGGACGGCAGTGCGGCCACGTTTGTCTATCTGCTGCGCTCGGCAGGCATCGTTGAACAGAACGCGCCCAAGCAATTCATCCGCGTGTTGAAGCCGGTGGAAGTGCGCGAAGGCGAAGGCCGCAACGAGAAATGGGCCCGCCTCGAACCCCATGAGGGCTACGCGCTGGCGTTCTCGATCGATTTCCGCCACCCCGCCATCGACTCCACGGCCAATTTTGCCGAGATCGATTTCGCCACGCACTCGTATGTGCGTGAAATCGCTCGCGCGCGCACCTTCGGTTTCGTCAATGAAGTCGAGGCCTTGCGCTCCATGGGCCTGGCCCGCGGCGGCAGCCTGGACAACGCCATCGTCATGGACGAGTACCGCGTGCTCAATAGCGACGGACTGCGCTACGACGACGAATTTGTAAAACACAAGATCCTGGACGCCATCGGCGACCTGTATCTGCTGGGCAAGCCCCTGGTGGCGCGCTACGTCGCGTGCAAGTCCGGCCACGGCCTGAACAACCAGCTAGCCCGTGCGCTGCTGGAGCAACGCGACGCCTGGGAACTGATTACCTACGAATCCCAGGCTGAAGCACCGCAGGCGTTCCGCCAAGAGTGGCAGCTGGCCTAGAGCCAGGCCCACTCCCTACCCGCTGACGCGGGCCCCCTCCAGGGGCGACGTCTGCGGACCGGCAAAGCCGGCTCCGCGACGTCCGCGCTATCATCTTGCGCGGCTAGGTCCCTGAGGACTCCCAGAGGATGTGACGGTCGTCATCCTCTAGCGCTTTAGGCGCAAACCGGCGGCAAACCATAGGATGGATCCGTCCGAGAACTTGGTTTCGCTTCGTTTCCGGGAGGCCCGGATCACGGACAACCCGGCTGGCTTCAGCTACTCTTGTGGTGCTTCAGCAGCTTGGCGACCGCGTCGGCCAGAGGGCCTGGCCGCAGGTTGTCGTGCAGGGTCTCGAACGCGCCCAGGGCGGTGTCGCCCAGTGGTTGCGCCTCTTTGGGAGGGCGCGGCTGGCGGGCGCCAGGTTTGGGCAAACCCGCTTGTACCTTGACGGCGATTTCGTTAAGGTTCCAGCCTTGGTCTGCCAAGGTCCGCGCGATGCGCGGTGCCAATTGACGCATCTTGGCCGCATGCGCGGCACTCGGCACCACCAGGTGCAGGCACTGGTTTTCCAGCTTGCCCACCTGGCATACGGCGCCCAGCGGGGCGGGCAGAACCGCCGCCACCGCGTACTGGATTTGCAAGTGCTTGCGGGCGGTCGCCAGAACGCCGGCGCCCCGCATGTCATGACCCAGCCATCCCAGGGCGGTATCTTCTTTCCGCCGGCTGGAACTGGAACGTTGACGGTATGAAGTGGGTCTATTCATGCCGGCTCTAAGAATTAGGAAGCAAACCTTGAAAATCGTGATTATGCACGCCCGCGACGGGCGGGACGGGCATTTCACCCTGGGCGGCGCGCGCCTCGCGCTGTTTCTGGGGGGCGCCTTGATCACGGCCGCCATCTTTGGCGCCGCGTTACAACGATACCTTACTCCGATCCTGCCGGCCGTACATACCGTGGGCTGGCCGCTGGCGGGCCAACCCGGGCGCGACGCCGATTTCCTGCGCGGAAACATGAATCTGCTGGCCGCCAAGGTGGGGGCGCTGCAGGCCAAGCTGGTAAGCATCGACGGCCTGGGCCAGCGCGTGGCCAAGGTGGCCGGCGTGGCTTACACCGATCCCGAGCTGGCCAAGCAACTGGCCGTGGCGCAGCCCGAGGCGCTGACCCAGCCCGAAGCCACCCAGGTCATGGACGATCTGTTCACCGACCACCCGCCGCCCAGCGCGGCCTCGGCCGAGGCGCTAGGCCGCCAGCTCGACGAGATCCAGGCCAGGCTGGCCCAGCAGTCGGACAATCTGAAGCTGCTGGACGCGGCGCTGACCAAGCGGTCGGCGGACCAGGCGCGCATGCCGACCGCCATGCCCATCACCGATTATCCCTATCTGAGCTCGTCGTACGGCTGGCGCCGCAACCCCGTGACCGGCCGCAGCGCCATGCACGAGGGCCTGGACTTCGCCGCGCCTCCGGGTACGCCCATCCTGGCGGCTTCGGGCGGGGTAGTGCTGGAGTCCAAGTTCCAGCCGGGCTACGGCAATATGGTCGAGATCGATCATGGGGACGGTTTGATCACCCGTTATGCCCACGCTTCCTCCCTGATGGTGAAGCAGGGGCAACTGGTCGAACGCGGCCAGCAGGTGGCCCGCGTAGGCAGTTCCGGCCGTTCCACCGGCCCGCATCTGCACTTCGAGGTCCGCCTGGCCGGGCAGCCGCTGGACCCACGCCTGTTCCTGGGACCGCATCAGACTGCGCCGCCTTCCGCGGTGGCCCACGCCGGGCAGTGAACCTGGGCGGTCCGCGCCGGTCAAACCGGCCGGCAGTGCTACCCTGTCCATAGGTTCAGGCTATTGCGCTCCAGGTGCGTTAAACTGGTTCGTTTTCCAGCGGACCCCCGCTCAACCAATAACATCAAGTCACGGGTGACGCTGCTCCGGCCTTTTGCGGGCGCGGCGTGGCTCGTGCGGCCGACATACGCATGGTTTCTCTGCTCAAAAAACTCATAGGCAGCCGCAACGACCGGCTGCTTAAGCAGTATCGCAAGCTGGTAACCCAGATCAATGGGCTCGAACCCAAGATCTCCGCGCTCTCCGATGCGGAGCTGGCGGCCAAAACCGAGGAATTCCGTTCCCGCCACGCCCAGGGCACATCCCTGGACGATCTGCTGCCCGAAGCGTTCGCGGTTGTGCGCGAAACGGGCAAGCGGGTGTTCGGCATGCGCCACTTCGACGTGCAGATGCTGGGCGGCATCGCCCTGCACAGCGGCAAGATCGCCGAAATGCGCACGGGCGAAGGCAAGACGCTCATGGCGACCTTGCCGGTCTACCTGAATGCGATCGCCGGCAAGGGCGTGCACGTGGTCACGGTGAACGACTACCTGGCCCGCCGCGACGCCGAATGGATGGGACGCCTGTACCACTTCCTGGGCCTGAGCACGGGCGTGGTGGTGCCGCAGCAGCCCAACGAGGAAAAGAAGGCGGCTTACCTCGCCGACATCACCTACGGCACCAACAACGAATTCGGCTTCGACTACCTGCGCGACAACATGGAATACCGTGTTGAAGACCGTCGCCAGCGCGGGCTGTTCTACGCCATCGTCGACGAAGTGGACTCGATCCTGATCGACGAAGCTCGCACGCCGCTGATCATCTCCGGCCAGGCCGAAGACCACACCGAACTCTACGTCCGCATGAACGCGGTGCCGCCGCTGCTCAAGCGCATGGCCCACGAGCCCAAGCCGCAGGAGCCGGAACCCGAAGGCGACTACTGGGTCGACGAAAAGAGCCAGCAGGTCTACCTGTCCGAAGCCGGGCACGAGAACGCCGAAGGCATCCTGTCGCGCCTGGGCATCCTGCCCGAGGGCGAATCGCTGTACGACCCGCGCCATATCGCGCTGATGCACCACCTGATGGTGGCGCTGCGCGCCAACACGCTGTTCTTCCGCGACCAGCAGTACGTGGTGCAGGACGGCGAAGTGGTGATCGTCGACGAATTCACCGGCCGCCTGATGGTGGGCCGCCGCTGGTCCGATGGCCTGCACCAGGCGGTCGAGGCCAAGGAAGGCGTGAAGATCCAGCACGAGAACCAGACGCTGGCGTCGATCACGTTCCAGAACTACTTCCGCATGTACGAAAAGCTGTCCGGCATGACCGGCACGGCCGATACGGAAGCCTACGAATTCCAGGAAATCTACGGGCTCGAAACGGTCATCATCCCGACCAACAAGCCCATGGTCCGCAAGGATCAGAACGACCAGGTCTTCAAGACCGACGGCGAAAAGTACAACGCCATTCTCGAAGACATCCGCGACTGCCACGAACGCGGCCAGCCGGTGCTGGTGGGTACCACCAGCATCGAAAACTCCGAGCTGCTGTCGGGCCTGCTGAAGAAGGCCAAGCTGCCGCACGAAGTGCTGAACGCCAAGCAGCACGCCCGCGAAGCCGAGATCGTCGCCGAAGCCGGCAAGCCTGGCCACATCACCATCGCCACCAACATGGCGGGCCGCGGCACCGACATCGTGCTGGGCGGCAGCGTCGACAAGCAGGTCGACCTGATCCGCGCCGACGAGTCGCTGTCCGAAGCCGAAAAGGAAGCCCGCATCGCGAAGGTGCGCGCCGACTGGAAGCCGCTGAACGAGCAGGTCAAGGCCGCCGGCGGCCTGCGCATCATCGGCACCGAACGCCACGAATCGCGCCGTATCGACAACCAGCTGCGCGGCCGTGCCGGCCGCCAGGGCGATCCGGGCTCGTCGCGCTTCTATCTGTCGCTGGAAGACTCGCTGATGCGCATCTTCGCGGGCGACCGCGTGCGCGCCATCATGGAACGCCTGAAGCTGCCCGAGGGCGAGCCCATCGAGGCCGGCATGGTGACGCGTTCGATCGAGACCGCGCAGCGCAAGGTGGAAGGCCGCAACTTCGACATCCGCAAGCAATTGCTGGAGTACGACGACGTCGCCAACGACCAGCGCAAGGTGCTGTATTCGCAGCGCAATGACGTGCTGGAAGCCGCCAGCGTGGGCGCCACCGTGCAGAACCTGCGCGATGCCGCCGTGGCCGAGATGGTCAACACCTACGTGCCGCCGGAATCGGTGGAAGAACAGTGGGACGTGCCGGCGCTGCAAAAGGCGCTGGAAGCCGACTGGCACGTGCAGTTGCCGCTGACCGAAATGCTGGAAAAGGAAGCCAGCCTGACCGACGACGACCTGCGCGAGCGTGTCGTTGGCGCGGCGCGCGACGCCTACCAGGCCAAGGTCGACCAGGTGGGCACGGAATCGTGGTCGCAGTTCGAGCGTTCGATCATGCTGCAGGCGATCGACACGCATTGGCGCGAGCACCTGTCGGCGCTGGATTACCTGCGCCAGGGCATCCATCTGCGCGGCTATGCGCAGAAGAATCCCAAGCAGGAATACAAGCGCGAAGCCTTCGAACTGTTCTCGGGCATGCTGGACCGCATCCGCGACGACGTGGTCCGGGTGCTGATGACGGTGCGCGTGCAGTCGCAGGAACAGGTCGAACAGGCCGAGGCCGAAGCGGCGCAGCCGCACGTGCAGAACGTGCAGTATCACCATTCCGATTACGACGAAGCGCTGGCCCAGTCCGAACCGGAAAGCGGCGCCCAGCCCGTGCGCAATGCCTTGCCCAAGGTCGGCCGCAACGACCCGTGCCCTTGCGGCAGCGGCAAGAAGTACAAGCAGTGCCACGGCAAGCTCGTCTGATCCAGGAGCCATCATGCTGCATTCCGTCGGCCGCACTGAATTCGACCATGCCGTGGTCATGGTGCGCGACCGGCTGGATGCGCTGGCCCCGCATTTCGAACGCCAGGGGTTCCACCTCAGCGACAAGGCGGTGCACAACCTGGGGTCGTGCAACCGGCTGATCGTGCTGGAAGGCACGTATGTCGAACTGCTGGGCTGGCCGCCCGGCGCGCCGCCCGCCCGCAAGGAAATCGCCGATTCGCCATTTGGGCTGGAAGCGCTGGTGTTCCGCACCTATGATGCCGAAGCCACTCGCGAGCGCCTGCTGGCGGCTGGGTTTGCCGTCAACCCGGTCCAGGAACTGAGCCGTCCCGCCATGCTGGACGGCCAGGAAGTCCAGGCCCGTTTCCATACCGTGCGCTTCGCCGAGCAGCCCTTGCCCGGCATCCGCATGTATTTCTGCCGCCATCTGACGCCCGAGTGCGTGTGGTCGCCTGAACTCATGGCGCACCCCAACGGCGCGCGCAGCCTGGTGCGCATCGATGCCGGGGCGCAGGATGCACGCGCGGTCGCACAGCGGCTGGCGCTGGTGGCCGGCGTGGACGCCGAGGCCGCAAACGGCGGCTGGGACGTGCCGCTGGCTAATCTGCGCATCCACGTGAGCCAGGATGCGGCAGCAGCAGCGCCCACGCTCTCGACATTGACCCTGGAAAACAAGGACGGCGCCCACTACACGCTGGACACCGGCCTGTAAGCGCCAGGCGGCAGGCGCCGCCGCAGGAATGAATGGCCCGCAATGTCCGCATTGTGGGCTTTTTTTCGCCCTGCGTTTGCCTCGCTCAGGGGCGTGCAGGGAGGTCGACTTACGGGGAAACCCGGGTTGTTGCGCCAACTGTATGCACTTTAGTATGCATTTCATTCCCGGCCATCCAACCGAGCGCAGGTGAGCAGGCATGACCCAATCCTCAATCGCAATCCGGCCCGCGGCGCGCACCAAGGAAGCTCAGGCCGAGCTGTATAACGCGGTCAAGGCGATGGCAGTGCGCTTTGACTTCAAACCCGGCGAACGCATCAACGAGGTGGAGCTGGCCCGCAGGCTGAACGTCAGCCGCACGCCGCTGCGCGAAGTCCTGAACCAGCTGATGGTCGAGGGCTTCCTGACCCGCTCGGTCAATCGCGGTTTCATTGCCCGCCTGCTCGACGCCAAGCAGATTCACAGTCTCTACGAGTACCGCGCCGTGCTGGAGGCGGGCATCGTGCGCGCGGCCTGCGAGCGCGCCAGCGACGAAGAGCTGGCCAGCCTGCGGGAGTTCGTCGAGCGGTCCCGCGACCTGCCCGAGGACAGCGACGCCACCCGCCTGCTGGAACTCGATGAGGCTTTCCATCTGACGCTGGCGCGCTACTCGCGCAACGAGGAGTTCGTGCGCGCGCTGGAAAGCGTCAACGCCCGCATCCACTTCGTGCGCTGGATCGACATGCAGCAGGGGCGTCGCAGCCACACGCAGAGCGAGCACCTTCGCATCGTCGAGGCGCTGGAACGGCGCGACATCGCTGCCTTGCCGGACCTGATGGGCGCGCATATCGGCCGCCGCCTGGATCAGATCACCGACGTCATACGCACCGGTTTTTCCACGATCTACATGCGGGACCAGGTCGAACCCGCCACGGCAGCGCCGGCCAACACCATACAAGCAGGGGAAAATCTATGAATCACGGGATCAAGCGCGGACTGGCTGCGCTATGCATGTTGTCCGCCACGGCAGGCGCATTCGTCACGTCGCCGGCCACCGCCGCAGAGGAACGGCCGCTGATACTGGTCGTGCCGTATCCCCCTGGAGGCAGTACCGACATCCTGGCGCGCATTCTGCAGCCGCGCCTGTCGCAGCAATTGGGCGGCCGCGCGGTGGTGGTCGAAAACCGGCCGGGGGCGGCCAGCCAGATCGCCACCGCCTTCGTGGCGCGCGCCGAACCCGACGGCAACACCTTGCTGGTCAGCTTCGACAACCATGGCATCAACCCCGCCGTGAAGCCCAAGCTGCCCTACGACACGTTCAAGGACTTCGTCGCCATTTCGCAGACGGTGCGCTTCCCGCTGGTGCTGGGCGCCAATCCCGGCGTGCCTGGGGATAACCTGAAGGAATTCCTGGCCGCCGCGGCCAAGCAGCCGCCCAACAAGTTCAACTACGCCTCGACCGGCGTGGGCTCGTTGAACCATTTGGCGCCCGAAGAGCTCAAGCGCCTGTCGAAGGTCGAACTGCTGCATGTGCCGTACGGCGGCGGCGGACCGGCCATCCAGGCGGTGGTGGGCGGCCAGGCCAGCATGACCTGGTTGAGCTTCGCCGCCCTGCGCGGCCAGATCCAGGCCGGCAAGATCAAGCCGCTGGCGGTGGCGGGCGACAAGCGCCTGGCCGACCTGCCCAATGTGCCGACGGTGGCGGAATCCGGCTTCCCGGGTTTTGTCGCCTATTCCTGGAGCGGCATGTTCGCGCCCAAGGGCACGCCGGACGCAACGGTAAAAAAGCTGACCGCTGATTTCAAGGCCGTGCTGGCCGATCCGGAAATCCGCAAGAAGGTCACGGACGCGGGCTTCGAAATCGTGGCCTCCGACGGTCCGGCGCTGGACGCCTACGTGAAGTCGGAATACGACCGCTGGAGCGCCTTCATCAAGAGCAGCAACATCAATCTGGACAACTGAACCACGCGCGGCCGGCGGAGTGCCGCCCGGCCGCGGCGCGTGCAACACAAGTGGAGATGACATGGAAAACATGACCGGCGCCGAAGCCATGGTGCGCATGCTGCAGCACAACGGCGTCAAGCACATATTCGGCCTGTGCGGCGATACCAGCCTGCCGTTCTACGACGCGCTGTACCGGCTGGACCACGGCATGCAGCACATCCTGACGCGCGATGAGCGCAGCGCCGGCTACATGGCGGACGCCTATGCCCGCGTGACCGGCAAGGTCGGCGTGTGCGAAGGCCCCAGCGGCGGCGGCGCAACCTATCTGCTGCCCGGCCTGGTGGAGGCCAACGAATCGTCGATCCCGGTGCTGGGCATTACCTCGGACGTGGCGGTGGGCTCGCGCGGCAAGTATCCGCTGACCGAACTGGACCAGGAAGCGCTGTACCGTCCGCTGACCAAATGGAACCGCACCATCGACCGCGCGGATCAGATTCCCGGTATGGTGCGCGCCGCCTTCCGCGCCATGACGACCGGCAAGCCCGGCGCCGCCCATCTGTGCTTTCCGTATGACGTGATGAAGCAGCAGGTGGAGGCGTCCGATGTCTGGGCCCAGCCCGAGCACGGACGGTTCCCGGCCATGCGCTATGCGCCGGATCCGCTGGATGTCGCGCGCGCCGCGCAGCGGCTGGTCAGCGCGCGGGCGCCGGTGATCATCTGCGGCGGCGGCGTGGTCATCGCCGGCGCCAGCGGCGCCTTGCAGGAATTGGCCGAATCGCTCAAGGCCGCGGTCTGCGTGACCGTGAGCGGGCAGGGCAGCCTGGCCGACAACCATCCCTTGAACGCGGGCGTGGTCGGCTCCAACGGCGGTGTGATGGCGACGCGCGACGTGGTGGCCGCGGCCGACGTGGTGCTGTTCGTCGGCTGCCGCGCCGGTTCGACCTCCACCGAGCACTGGCGCTTTCCGAACCGCGACGTGCCCATCCTGCATATCGACATCGATCCCATGGTGATCGGCGCCAACTACCTGACCGAAGTCGGCATGGTGGGCGACGCCAAGCTGGCGCTGGAGGCCCTGGGCGTGGAGGTCGCGGCCCGCCTGGCGCACCGTCCCGCGGATGCCGCCGACGGCGCGGTGCTGGCTGGCCGCGCCAAGGAGGCTCGCCGGGCGCAGCTGGAGCCGCTGGCCCACAGCCTGGACGCACCCATCCGCCCGGAGCGCGTGGTGCAGTCCCTGAACCGCCTGCTGCCGGACGACGCGGTGGTCTGCGCCGACCCCGGCACGCCTTGCCCGTATTTCTCCGCCTACTACGACGTGTCGCGCCCCGGCCGTCATTTCATCACCAACCGCGCGCATGGCGCGCTGGGCTTCTCCATGTCGGCGGCGCTGGGCGCCTGGGTCGGCCGGCCGCAGTCCAAGTGCGTGTCGGTGATGGGCGACGGCAGCTTCGGCTTCACCGTGGGCGAACTGGAAACCATTGTGCGGCACAAGGCGCCGCTGCTGATGGTGGTGTTCTCCAACTCGGTCTATGGCTGGATCAAGGCCAGCCAGAAGGCGGGCTACGACAAGCGCTACTACAGCGTGGACTTCAACCGCACCGACCATGCCCGCATCGCCGAAGCCTATGGCGTCAAGGCCTGGCGGGTGGAGGATCCGGCCAAGCTGGATGCCGCCATCAAGGCGGCAATGGAGCATGACGGCCCGGCGCTGATCGACGTGGTGGCGCAGCCCTTGCAGGATGCGGCGGCGCCGGTCAGCCAGTGGATGGGCTGATACAGCAGTCATATACTGGTCCGCTTTGGCGGAGCCCTCCGCCAAAGCGTAATGACAGGAGAGTCGGGCATGGATCTGGGGATCGGCGGCAAGACGGCACTGGTATTCGGCGGCAGCCGCGGCATGGGGCGGGCGTGCGCTCTGCAATTGGCGCGGGAAGGCGTGGCGGTCACGATAGCCGCCCGCAACCCGGCCACGCTGGAGCAGGCCGCGGCCGAGATATCGCATGAAACCGGAATCGGGGTGGGCTGGGTGTCGGCCGACCTGACGCAGGCGCCGGGCCGGGACGCGGCCATGGCCGCCTGTCCGCATCCCGACATCCTGATCAACAATGCGGACGGCCCGCTGCCGGGCGACTTCCGCAACTGGAGCCATGACGACTGGATCGCCGCGCTGGACGCCATGATGCTGGGCCCCATCGACATGATCCGCCGGGTGGTGGACGGGATGATGGAGCGGCGCTTCGGGCGCATCGTGAACATCGTGTCGCGCAGCGTCAAGGCGCCGCATGCCGAGCTTGGCCTGTCCAATGGCGCGCGTTCGGGCCTGATCGGCTTCGTCAGCGGACTCGCGCGGCAGACCGTGCGCCACAACGTCACCATCAACAACCTGCTGCCCGGCGCCTTCGCCACGGATGCGCAGGTCAGGCACATACAAGGCATGCTGGATCAGTCCGGCGGCAAGAGCTTCGAGCAGCTCTGGGACGAGCGCGGATGCGCGAATCCAGCCGGCCGCTACGGCCAGCCCGAGGAGCTGGGCGCGCTATGCGCCTATGTCTGTTCCGCGCAGGCCGGCTACATGACGGCGCAGAACATCCTGATCGACGGCGGCGGCTACCCCGGGACCTACTGAAGTCCGGCGCCCGGCGGGCGCAAGCTGGACGCGGGCAGGCGGAACAGGCAACATTGGGGCCGATCCAGCCGAGGAAACCCATGGACCAGACGGACATCAAGATACTGGCCTTGCTGCAGAAGGACGCCACCTGTTCAGTCGCCGAGATCGCCGAGCAGGTGCACCTGTCCGTCACGCCCTGCTGGCGCCGCATCCAGAAGCTGAAGGATGACGGCGTCATCGCCCGCAACGCCATCTTGCTGGATCCCTGCGCGCTGGGCCTGAACCTGACGGTCTTCGTGTCCATCAAGACCAGCCAGCACAACGAGAAATGGACCCAGAGCCTGATCAACGCCGTGATGGCCCTGCCCAACGTGGTGGAGTTCCATCGCATGGCGGGTGACGTCGATTATCTGCTCAAGGTCGTGGTCGAGGACATGGCGGCCTACGACCGCTTCTACCGCCGCCTGATCGGCGCCGTGGACCTGCTGGATGTCAGCGCCAGCTTCTCGATGGAAGTCATCAAAAGCACCACCGAATTGCCGCTGGACGCGGTGTAGGCGGGCGCGCGCAATTTTTTTTCCATGGCGGGGGCTGCCGGGGATGCAAATTCCATTCGGCCCGCCGGCCGGCCTCCATCACGCAATTCTTTTGCGCGGGCTACGGCGTAGGATATCCCCACTCCCATTATGGGATGAATCGGGATATCAGAGGACCCTATGTCGTTGGCAGTACCCGCCGGCTGCGCCGGTACGGAAACTTCGCGGCGCGCGCTTTCGGTGGATGACCTGCTGGTCGGCTGGAACGGCGTCGACGATCTGTGGGTGTTCGCCTATGGATCCCTGATATGGCACCCCGGCTTCACCTGGCGCGAGCGCCGGCTGGCGACGGTGCGCGGCTACCACCGGTCCCTGTGTCTGTGGTCGCACGATCATCGCGGTTCGCCCGACAATCCCGGCCTGGTGTTCGGCCTGGACCGCGGCGGCTGCTGCCGCGGCGTGGCTTTCCAGATCGCCGCCTGCGACGTGCCCGCGGTATTCCAGGCGCTATGGCGCCGCGAGATGATCACGGGCGCGTACTCGCCGCGCTGGCTCACCTGCCATACCGAAGCCGCGCCGGTGCGCGGGCTGGTGTTCCTGTTGAACCGGGCTTGCCAGGAGTACGCGGCAGGCCTTAGCGACGATCGTCTGCTGGCGTCGGTGCGCAATGCCGTCGGCCATTCGGGGCCTTGCCTGGACTATGTCGTGGAGACCGAGCGTGCGCTGCGTGCGCACGGCATCGACGACTGGCGCTTGGGCGATCTGGTGCGCAGGCTGGGCCAGGCCTTCTGAGGCCTGCGAGCGCTTCAGAAGCTCCAGCGGCCGAACATGAACAGCACGTTGCCCGCGCCGGCGGAACCCGGGATGTAGGTCGCGTATAGCATCGCGTCCTTGTAGCCCGCGCTCACCAGCGGCAGGATGCCCGGAAACGGCACGTAGCTCATGATGTCGTGGCGCGCCGTCAGGAAGACGGTATAGCCCGCGCCCAGGCGAAAGTTCTCGCTGACCCGCCCGATCTTCAGGAAGCCGTAGCCGGCGATCGGTTCGACCTTGCTATGCGAATCGAGAAAGGCCATGGCGTACAGGCCCTGCCAGTCGCCGTCTTCGTCGTAGATGCTGCGGCCGTAGCCGCCGCCCCAGGCCAGCTCGTTGAAGCTGTCGATCTTCTCTTTGCTGTAGGTGGCCCGGTTGTGCCACGAGTAGCCGGTGAAGTACAGGTCGTTGCCGCCCTCGTTCCAGATCTGGTCAAGGCGGTTGCAGGCCGACTGGGCCCATGAGGGCATGCTGTCACAGGCTTGGGCTGTGGCGGCGAAGGTGGCGAGCAGCAGGCAAAGCATTGCCGCCCGGAATCTTGCAGTCATTGTGGATGCAGAAAGGGTAGAGATGACAATTCCATTACTGTAATGGAACGATCGTTATCTACCCTGTCAGCTAGCTGTCAACCGGGCGCCGCCAGAGGGAAGCCGATTTTCTTGACCGTTGTATCCGGGCTACAGCAGGAAAATCGTCGCCAGGCCCAGAAAGATGAAGAACCCCAACGAATCGGTGGCAAAGGTCAGGAGCACTGACGAGCCCATCGCCGGATCCTTGCCGAAGCGGGCGCGCACCATCGGCACCAGCACGCCCACCGACGCGCCGACCAGCATATTGCAGATCATGGCGGCCATCATCACCAGCGCGATGGACAGCGAATGCGAAATCGCCCAGGCGAACAATGCGGCGACCAGGCTGCCGCACAGCCCCACCATCAGGGTGACGAGGAGTTCGCGCTTGACCAACTGCCACAGATTGCGGCCGGTGATCCGCCCCATGGCCAGGGCCCGGATGATCAGGGTCATGGTCTGGTTGCCGGAGTTGCCGCCGATGCCGGCCACGATGGACATCAGGAACGCCAGGATGACGATCTGGCTGACCGTGCCCTCGAACTGGGAGGCCACGAAGGACGCCGTGGCGGCGGTACAGAGGTTGAACAGCAGCCAGGGGGCGCGGTTGCGCAGGGCCGTGGCGACGGGCGCAAAAATGTCTTCTTCCTGCAGGCCGGCGCGCGACAGCGCCTGTTCCTGGGAGTCTTCGCGCATCACGTCCACCACGTCGGCAATGGTGACCCGGCCAATCAGGCGGCCCTGGTCGTCCATGACCGGCGCGGAGACCAGGTCGTAGCGTTCGAAGGCGCCGGCGGCATCGGCGTCGGAATCCAGCGGGTTGAGCGCCAGGAAATCCGAGTTCATGACCGCGCTCACTTCGGTTTCGGGCTCGCTGACCAGCAGCTTGGACAGGGGCAGGATGCCTTGCAGCTTGTCCTGGCGGTCCACCACGAAGATCTGGTCGGTGTGGTCGGGTAGTTCGTGCAGCCGGCGCAGATAGCGCAGCACCACTTCCAGCGTCACGTCCTCGCGCACCCGGACCATCTCGAAGTCCATGATCGCGCCCACGCTGTCTTCCGGATAGCCCATGGCTTCCAGCAGCTGCGCGCGTTCCTCTTCGGTCAGGCCTTTCTGGACTTCGGCCACCACGTCGGGCGGCAGGTCGGGCGCCAGGTCGGCCAGCTCGTCGGCGTCCATGTTGCCGGTGGCGGCAACCAGGTCCTGGCGGTCCATCGCCTCGATCAGCGATTCCCGCACCCAGTCTTCGACTTCCAGCAGCACGTCCGCGTCGTGCTCGGGGCTGACCAGTTTCCAGATGGCCTGCCGTTCGTCCTTGGGCAGCGATTCCAGGATGAAGGCGATGTCGGCCGGATGCAGGCCGTCCAGCAGGGTCTTGAGTTCGGCTTCGTGCTGGCGGTGCACCAGGTCCTCGACCAGCGAGGCCTTGGAGTCGCCTTCTTCCTGGCGATGCACCAGGTCGGCGACCAGTTGCTGGCGGCGCAGGCGTTCCTGCACTTCCGCCAGCGCGTGTTGGGCGTCTTCCGGGTCGAGGCGGCGGGGCGTCGCGGGCGGTTTCTGCGCGGCGGCGGACTGCGTCATGCGTTACGGCTCAAAGAGTAGGAAGGGGACGGCGCCGGCGGGCTTCGTCGGTGGCGACGTAGGTCAGCGTGGCCTCGGTGACCTTGACGATCTCGGCGTCCAGCCGCTGACGCTCCGCGTAGACCTCGACGGACACCGTGACCGAGGTCGTGCCGGTCTTGGTGATGGCTGCGTAGAAACTGAGCAAATCGCCCACGAACACCGGCTCTTTGAACTGGAAGGCATTGACCGCGACGGTGGCCACGCGCCCGGCGGCGCGGCGCGCGGCGGGGATCGATCCGGCGATGTCGACCTGGGACATGATCCAGCCGCCAAAGACGTCCCCGTGGATATTCGCGTCCGCCGGCATCGGCATGACGCGCAACACCGCATCGCGATCGGCGGGCAAAGTCGTAAACGGGGTTTTGGTGCTGGAGGTCATGCGGCCGACTCCACTGCTAGGGAACCAGCCGATTATGCAGGAAAAACGCGACAGCGGCGTGCATGCGCAAAGCCCGCCGCGCCTCTGGGCGCGGCGGGCCGGGGATCAGGACGCCAGCTTGACGATGCCGTAGCCGCCGACCAACAGCCAGAGGTACAGGATCAGGCCCAGCGCCATCACCCGGGGACCGGCCTTGCGGATCTGGGCGAAGCGGGTTTCGATGCCCAGCGCGGTCATGGCCATGGTCAGGGCGAAGACGTCCAGGCGGCGGATGGCGGCCACCGCGTCGGCGGGGATGATGTTCAGCGAATTGATGATGGCCAGCACCAGGAAGCCCACCGCGAACCAGGGGATCGGCAGCTTGCCGCCTTTGCCCTGGCCGCCGGCATGCGAGGCTGCGCTGCGCAGATACATGCCCAGGATCAGCAGGACCGGCACCAGCAGGGCCACGCGGGTCATCTTCACGATGGTGGCGACTTCGGTGGTGGCGGGGTCGACGTTGCTGGCCGCGCCGACGACCTGGGCCACTTCATGGATGGTGCCGCCGATATAGATGCCCAGGGCCTGGGTGTCGAAGTTCAGCCAGCCCGCGTGGTAGAGCACCGGGTACAGGAACATGGACAGGGTGCCGAACAGCACCACGGTGGCCACGGCCACGGCGCTCTTGTGGGGAGCGGCCCGCAATGTGGGTTCGAAGGCCAGCACGGCGGCGGCGCCGCAGATGGCGCTGCCGGCGGCCGTCAGCATGGCGGTGTCGCGGTCCAGGCCCAACAGACGCTGGCCCACCACCGTGCCGAGCACCAGGGTGCCCACCACCACCGCCACCGAGACCGCCAGCCCGGGCAGGCCCACGGCGGCGATCTGCTGGATGCTGATGTTCAGGCCGTAGAAGGCCACGGCGATGCGCAGCAGGCGCCGCGCGGTGAAATTCACGCCCGCGCTCCAGTCGGCGGGCATGGTGCCGCGCAGGAAGTTGCCGTAGAGCATGCCGCAGACAATGCCCACGACCAGCGGCGAGAAACCCAGCTGGCGGATGGCGGGCAGGTCCGCCAACTGCATCACCGCGGCGGCCATCAGGCCGACGAACAGCACGCCGTTGAGCTTGTCGCGCCAGGGTGTGGCGGCGGGAGACGCCGTCGGCGTGGCGGGGAGGGGGACGGCGGTGCTGGTAGATGTACTCATGGCTGGCCTTTTGGGGGAGGCATATCTAAATAACTTCCCGAAATATTAATTTCCCGCCTACTATTTGAAAAATCTTTATTTCAGATATGTAATATCAGGAATTCTGATATTTAGGCGATCATGACTCCCGATCAGCTGCTTACCTTCGCCAGCGTGGCCGATGCCGGCAATATCAGCCGCGCCGCGCAGCTGCTGAACCTGTCCCAGCCCGCCGTCTCCGGCCAGCTACGGATGTTGCAGGAATGGTTCGGCGAACCCCTGTACCGCCGCAGCGGCCACGGCATCGCGCTGACCGAAGCCGGTGAGCGCCTGGCCGAGCAGGCCCGCCAGTTGCGCCAGGTGTACCGGCAGGCGCAGGCGGTGCGCGAATCCTGGCGCGGACTGGAAACCGGCGATCTGCGCCTGGGCGCCAGCACCACCCCCGCCAGCTATCTGCTGCCCAGCCTGGTGGCCGATTTCCGCCATGCCTTTCCGGCGGTCAGCCTGCATCTGTCCGATGGCAACACGCGTGAGATCGTCGAGCGCCTGCCGGCCCTGGATCTGGCGTTCATCGAAGGCGACGTGCCTACGGGCTTGCCCGCGGACACGGCCGTGCATGCCTGGCGCCAGGACGAAGTGGTGGCGGTGGTGCGCGCGGACCACGCGCTGGCGGGAAAAGGGGCGGTGACGCTGCGCGACCTGGCGGCGTCAGCGCTGATCATGCGCGAGCCCGGTTCGGGCGTGCGCCGGCTGGTGGAGCGCGCTTTCGCGGACGCCGGCCTGGCGCCGTCGGTGGGCCTGGAGCTGGCTGGCGTGGAGGGGGTGAAGCAGGCGGTGCGGGCCGGACTGGGCGTGGGCTTCGTGTCGGTCATGTCGATGCGGCACGAGGATGGCGCCCTGGCGGCCTTGCGCCTCTTGCCCAGGCCGCTGACGCGGACCCTGAGCATCCTGGTGCCGCATGCCGACGCCGCCGCCCGCGCCGCCGAGCGCTTCCTGGCGATGTGCCTGGCGGTCGGGATGGCGGACGGCGTTTGAGGGTCAGACCTTGGCCAGGCGCTTGAGCGCCAGCTGGACCCAGTAGGTGCCGCCCAGCGGCAGCAGTTCGTCGTTGAAGTCGTAGCTGCCGTTATGCAGCATGCAGGGGCCCAGACCGTGGCCGCTGTCGCGATGGTCGCCGGTGCCGTTGCCGATCCAGACATAACAGCCCGGCAGTTCCTGCAGCATGAAGGCGAAGTCTTCCGCGCCCATGGTGGGTTGCACGTGGTCGTTGACGTTGGCCTCGCCCACGATGTCGCGCAGCACGTCGGCGCAGAACGCGGCTTCCTCGGCGTGGTTGATGGTGGGCGGATAGTTGCGCTGGAACGTGAATTCGACTTCGCAGTCCATCGCCGCGCAGGTGTGGCGCGCGATCTCTTCCATACGGCGTTCGATCAGGTCCAGCACGTCCAGCGTGAAGGTGCGCACGGTGCCGCGCAATTCGGCGTGGTTGGGCACGACGTTGTCGGCGCTACCGGCGTGGATCTGCGTGATGCTGAGCACGGCCGCATCCAGCGGATTGCGGTTGCGCGTGATGATGGTCTGCAGCGATTGCGCCAGTTGCACGGCCGCCATGACCGGATCGATGCCCAGGTTGGGCATGCCGGCGTGCGTGCCCTTGCCCTTCACGATGATGGAGAACTCGTTGCTGGAGGCCATGATGGGACCGGCGGTCAGGCCGAACTGGCCGGGCTTCATGCCGGGCCAGTTGTGCATGCCGAACACCGCTTCCATGGGAAAGCGTTTGAACAGGCCGTCGTCGATCATGCGCTTGGCGCCGCCGCCGCCTTCTTCCGCAGGCTGGAAGATCACGTAGACCGTGCCGGCGTAATCGCGGTGCTGCGACAGGTATTGCGCGGCCGCCAGCAGCATGGCCGTGTGGCCGTCGTGGCCGCAGGCGTGCATCTTGCCGGCGTTGGTGCTGGCGTGCGCGAAGGTGTTGACCTCCTGCATGGGCAGCGCGTCCATGTCGGCGCGCAGGCCCACGGCGCGGTCGCCCGGCAGATTGCCGCGGATGATGCCGACCACGCCGGTGCCGCCTAGGCCGCGGTCGATTTCAATGCCCCATTCCTCGAGTTTCGCCGCCACCACGTCGGCGGTGCGGAACTCTTCGAAAGCCAGTTCGGGATGCGCGTGGATGTCGCGGCGGATCTTGGAAATGTCGTGATGCCACGCGACGATGGGTTCGAGCAGTTTCATGGAGCTCTCGGGCGAAAAAAGGGAACGCAACAAGGGTATCATCAATCAAAAACCAATTTAATGGAGACAAATACCATGACGCGTCCGTGGCTTGCCCATTATCCGCAGGGGGTTCCGGCGGAGATATCCACAGAGGGTTATGCCTCCCTGACTGACTTGCTGGATCGGGCCTGCAAGCAGTACGCCTCGCGCATCGCCTGCACCGCGATGGGCAGCAACATTACCTATGCGCAGCTCGACGCCCATGCGCAAGCGTTCGCCGGCTGGCTGCAAAGCATGGGCCTGGCCAAGGGCGAGCGGGTGGCATTGATGATGCCGAACGTGCCTGCCTATCTGGTCAGCATGCTGGGCACGCTGCGCGCGGGTCTGGTCGTGGTGAACGTGAATCCGCTTTACACCGCTGAAGAGCTGCAGCGACAGCTGCAGGACAGCGGCGCGTCGGCCATCGTCATCCTGGAAAATTTCGCGCACACCTTGCAGCGCGTCACGGACCGCGGACAGCTCAAGCACATCATCGTGACCGGCCCCGGCGATCTGCTCGGCGGGCTGAAGGCGCCGCTGGTGAATCTGGCTGCGCGCTACGTCAAGAAGATCGTGCCCGCATGGCAGATCGATGGCGCCCGCATGCTGCCCGACGTGCTGCGCGACGGCGCGCGCCAGCGCTTTGCGCCGCCGCCGCTGTCGATGGACGACGTGGCGGTGCTGCAATACACCGGCGGCACCACCGGCGTGCCCAAGGGCGCGATGCTGTCGCATCGCAATCTGGTGGCCAATGTGCTGCAGACGGAAGCGGTGGCCCAGCCCGTGGTGCATGACCTCGCGGACCAGCAGCTCACCATCATCAGCGCGCTGCCGCTCTACCACGTGTTCGCGATGACCGTGTGCGGGCTGTATGGGCTGCATGCCGGCATGCGCAACGTGCTTATCATCAACCCGCGCGACCAGCCTTCGCTCATCAACGCGTGGCGCAAGGTGCCGATCAATGTGTTCCCCGGCGTTAATACGCTGTTTAACGCACTGGCGCACAACGACGACTTCGCCCGCCTGGACTTTTCTGCCTTGCGGCTGACCTTGGGCGGCGGCATGGCGGTGCAGCAGCAGGTCGCCGAACGTTGGCTGAAGATTACGGGCAGGCCGCTGATAGAAGGCTATGGCCTGTCGGAAACCTCGCCGGTGGCGACCGTGAATCCCACCAACGCGACCGCGTACTCCGGCTCCATCGGCCTGCCGCTGCCGTCCACCGACGTGGCCATCCTGGACGACGAAGGCCATGAAGTGCCGCTGGGCGAGCGTGGCGAAGTGGGTATCCGCGGGCCGCAGGTCATGCTGGGATACTGGCAGAAGCCCGAGGAAACCCGCCACTCCATGACCGCCGACGGCTACTTCCGCACCGGCGACATCGGCATCATGGATGAGCAGGGCTATACCCGCATCGTCGATCGCAAGAAAGACATGATCGCGGTGTCGGGCTTCAAGGTCTATCCGAACGAGGTCGAGGCCGCAGTGGCGCAGCACCCCGGCGTGCTGGAATGCGCGGCGATCGGCGTGCCGGACGAGCACTCGGGCGAGGCCGTCAAGGTATTCGTGGTGCGGCGGGACCCGACGCTGACCGAGGCGCAGATCCAGGATTGGTGCCGCGAAAAGCTCACGGGCTACAAGCGTCCACGCTACGTGGAATTCCGCGACGAGCTGCCCAAGAGCAACGTGGGCAAGATACTGCGCCGGGAGCTGCGTCCCGATGCGGTTGCGGGCGCACCCACGGGCACCGCGGCGTAAGGGCCGTCAGTCCTTCTTGTCCAGGTGCGGCGCGATCATTTCGTGCAAGGCGCGCTCGATGGCCTTGTTGCCGGCCACGACGCGTCCGCCGATGGGCCAGGGATCCTGCCGGTGCATGTCCGAACACGCGCCGCCCGCTTCGCGCAGGATCAGCGTGCCGGCAGCCACGTCCCAGGGCGCCAGGCCCATTTCCCAATAGCCGTCATAGCGGCCGCAGGCGGTCCATGCCAGGTCCAACGCGGCCGCGCCCATGCGGCGCACACCGCGGGCGCGGTTGATGGCGTCGTGCAGCATGGGCATATATTGCGCGGCGAATGAAAAGTCGCGGAACGGAAACCCGGTGGCCAGAACGGCGTCTTCGATGGTCGGCGTGCGCGAACACTTGATGCGCCGGCCGTTGAGCCAGGCGCCCAGGCCGTGGACCGCGGTAAAGAGTTCCTCGCGGCTGGGGTCGTACACCACGCCGACCACGGGCGTGTCCTCGGCCAGCGTTTCGGTGGCTGAGATGGCGGTGCCGGCGTGCGCGATCAGCGCGATCGACACCGCGTAATGCGGAATGTCGTGCAGGAAGTTGGTGGTGCCGTCCAGCGGATCGATATACCAGGTGGCGCTGCCCTGCGGCTTGCCGCCGGTCTCTTCGGCGACGATGCCGAATTTGGGCGTGCGCGCTTGCAGCTCCTGGATAATGGCAGCCTCCGCCTCGCGGTCCGCCTGGGACACGAGATCGTTGCGCGCCTTGCGGTCGATCACGAGATCCGCGCGGTGATGCGCGTAGGATTGCAGTATGGCCGCGCCGGCATGGGCCGCCGTGACTGCCGCGTCGATCGCGGCGCACAGGTCGATGGGCGAGGTCTGCGAGCGGGGCTGATCGTAGGTATCCATGAAACCAGTGTAAGCCCATGTATGCGTCAACTCCGTGGCTGCGCCTCTAAACCGCCGCGCCGCGTGTGGCGTCCGCCCAACGCAGCCGCATCCGATAATCCGCGCTGAGTCCCATTCTCCATTTCGTCCGCCGTCGCCGTTTCCATGTCCTCTAGCTATGCTCCCCTGATCCCCGCCCAGGCTGAATTCGATGCCGACGGCCGGCTCTACAGCCCCGCTTATGGCGATGTCTACCATTCGCCATCGGGTGCGTTGGGCCAGGCGGAACACGTGTTCCTGCGAGGCAACGGCCTGCCCGAGCGTTGGCGTGGTCGCCGCGCTTTCACCGTTTGCGAAACGGGCTTCGGGCTGGGGCTGAACTTCCTGGCCCTCTGGAAAGCATGGCACGACGATCCCCTGCGCAGCGCCGCGCTGCACGTGGTGTCGCTTGAAGGGCATCCCTTCGAACGCGAAGACCTGGCGGCTTTGCTGGCCCGCTACGCGCCCGAGTCCCTGGCCGGCCTGGGACGGCAACTGGCAGAGCGATGGCCGGTCCTGTTGCCCGGATTGCATCGCCTGGAGTTCGAGGGCGGCGCCGTCACGCTGACGCTGGGCTTCGGCGATGCCCAGGTCCTGGCGCCCCGCCTGAACGCGAGCGTGGACGCATTCTTCCTGGACGGCTTCGCGCCGGAGCGCAATCCGCGGATGTGGGAGCTTTCCCTGCTGCGCGACCTGGCCAAGCTGGCCGCACCCGGCGCCACGCTGGCTACCTGGGCCTGCACCGGCGAATTGCGCCAGACCTTGCGGACGGCGGGTTTCGAGGCGCGGCGGGTGCCCGGCTACGGCGGCAAATGGCATATGACCGTGGCGGCTGCTATCGCGCCGGGCTGCGCGGCCCCGAGCGCCCCGGACGAGGATTCCCGCCACGCCGTGGTGGTGGGGGCGGGGCTGGCGGGCGCAGGCATTGCCCAAGCATTGGCCGCGCGCGGGTGGCGTGTGACGGTGCTCGACGCAGGCCTGGCGCAGGGCGCGCCATCGCATGCCGGGCATGTCGCGGCGGCTTTGACTCCGGTGGTGGCGCGCGATGACAACGCGCGGGCGCGTCTGTCGCGCGCGGGCAGTCTGCGCGCGTTGGCGCGATGGCAAAGCCTGCCCGAAGGCGCGGCGCCGCTGGTCTGCGGCACCGTGCAGTTGGAGCGCGACGAAGGCCGGTCCGCGGCGCTGGCCGGCACCCTGGAGACCTTGGCCTTTCCCGGGCACTGGGTGCGCCAGGTGAACCGCGACGAAGCCAGCGCCCTGGCCGGCCTGCCGCTGGCGCGGGGCGGGGTGTATTTCGGACAGGGCATGTTGCTGCAGCCTGGCAGGCTGATAGAGGCGCTGCTGGCGATGGACGGCGTGACGGTCCTGCCCGGCAAGGTGGCCAGTGTCGACCGCAACGGCGCGGGCTGGAGCGTGCGCGATCTGGCCGGCGCCGAGCTGGCGCGCGCCGATACCGTCATCCTGGCCAATGCGTTCGGCGCGCGCGCCGTGCTGGCCGATAGCGGTCTGCTGGATCCCTTGCCCCGTGTGGCGCAGATGCATGCGCTCGCGGGCGAGGTAACGCTGGTGCCAGCCCGGGCACTGCACGGCGGTCCGCGCTGCATCGTCGGCGGCGAGGGCTATCTGCTGCCCGATGTGGGCACCGGTTGCGTGGCCGGCAGCACTTACGTGCATGGCGCGGCCGAAGCGCGGGTCGGCGCCGAAGGTCAGCGTGTCACCCTGGACAAGGCTGCGGGCCTGCTGGGCGGCGGCTTTCCGGACTTTGATTCCCTGGAGCCTGGCAGCCTGCCGGGTTGGGCCGGCTGGCGGGCCGTGCTGCCGGGGCGGCTGCCGGCCGTGGGCGAGCTTCCTCAGGCCCCGGGTCTGTGGCTGGCCGTCGGTTACGCGTCGCGCGGCCTTTCATGGTCGGCGCTGATGGGCGACCTGATCGCCGCGCGCCTGGCCGGCGAGCCGTCGCCCCTGGAAACAGATCTGGCGCAACTTATTTCGCCACGTTGAAAAAAAGCCGGGAAGGGGGAACGGGGGCATCCCGCAGGTGGCGTAGAATGGCAGGAATTGCCAGGATTTGGCGCCAAATTGGCCTGAGTTGGCCGCGAACCTGGCGTTTTGGCGGGTCGAAGGCCGCTCCTTTTGGGGGCGCTGGCCGAAGGCTTTAGACCCCTTTTATGGATGAGTTCGCAATCCAAAAGAGGGACCGAGTTTATTTCAAAGCCCAAATCCGTCAAAATAGCGTCTTTTGATGGTTTTTGGCTTAAGCCGGGGGATGCTCTGTGCCGCCCAAGTTCGACTTTGCCCATACTACCCAGCTCGACAATGTCGAGCTGTTGACGTCCCGCCCCAGTCGCATCGATTTCGACGCGGGCGATGGGTTGCACCTGGTAGTCGAGGCGCATGCGCCTGGTGTTTTTCGCCTGCGCTGCGGCGAGGCGAATCACCTTAATGATGACAAGCCCGGCGCGCGTGCTCGCGCCGTGGCGGAAATGCTGCTCGCGCGCCAAGAGGCCGTGGGCGAAGCCGTTATCGCTCCGCGCGACGACGGGGAAGGCTGGCGGATCACCCAGGGCGACGTCTCCCTGGAAATCCTCTCCAACCCCGTGCGGGTCGCGATCTACCGCAACGACGAGCGGGTGTTCGAGTCCGAGGTCTCCGCGCATACGCCCGCATTCGGGCACAACGCGTTGGATCAGGCCGACGACGCCGTCTGGACGGCGGGCTTTACGCTGCAGTCCGATGAGCGCGTGTACGGACTGGGCGAAACTCCGGGCGACCTGAACCGCCGCGAAGAATCCGTGGTTTCCGACGATCCCGAGCACCGCGCCTTGCCTTTGGCATGGAGTCCGCGCGGCTGGGGCGTCTACGTCAACACGATGCGCCGCGTGGAGCACTCGGTGGGCGTGGCGCCCGCGGATTCCGCCTACGTGCTGACCGTGGACGACGTCGTGCTGGACGTGTTCCTGTTCGCCGGCGAACCCGGTGAAATCCTCAATCAGTACACCGCCCTGACCGGCCGCGCCGGCCAACCCTCATTGTGGGCGATGGGAGCATGGCTGCAGCAGGCTCCGGGCGAGATGCCCACGGACACCGTGGCCCTGGTAGCCCGCATGCGCGAAAACCAGATTCCGGTGGATGCCGTGACGCTGGCGCAGCCGGCGGCCTGGGGCTTCCAGTCGGACAAGACGGTTTTCGAATGGAATGCCCAGCGCTTCCCTGACGCCAAGCAGATGCTGGCGCTGTTCCATAAGCACCATGTGCATGTCGCCGCTTCCGGCTTCCCCGGCGTGCTGAAGACCAGCCCGCTGTTCGAAGAACTCGAAGACCGTGGCTGGCTGCTGGCCAAGGACGATGGTTCGGCCCAAGTGTTCGACGGCAACGCCGCCACCTCGGGGCAGCCCTATGGCCTGTTGGACCTGACCTACCGCGACATCTACAACCTGTGGGTGGAGCGCCATCGCCAACTGGTCGAAGACGGCCTGGACGCGCCCGCGTGCGACGCCCAGATCGCCATTCCTGACGGCGTCACCGCCCGCAACGGCGAAACCGGTCCTGCGCTGCGCAGCATGTATCCGCTGCTGGTGCGCCGCGCGCTGTTCGACGCGGTCGCCGGCCTGAAGGTCCCGCCGGAAGGCGTGGTGCCCAGCTCCGACCTGTTTCCCGCTGCCCAGCGTCTGCCGTGGCAGGTTGGGCCGCAAGCTGAAAACACCTGGGAAGGGCTGCGCCACACCCTGCGCACCGCCTTGTCGATCGGCGCCAGCGGCTTGCCCGTCCAGGTGCACGGCATCGGCTCGGCCGCGCGCGACCGCGCCAGCATGACGCCGGAACTGTATCTGCGTTGGCTGACCGCCGGCGTGTTCTCGTCGAACTTCGCCTTCCAGGGCGTGGACGGCCTGATGCCCTGGGACTTCGGCGAAGAAACCCTGGCGCACGCCAAGACCTGGATGCAGTGGCGCTATCGCCTGGTGCCCTATGTGCTGGGCGCCATCGAGGACTCGGCGCGCACCGGCCTGCCGGTGCAGCGGTCCATGGCCATGTCGTTCCCGAACGATCCCGTCTCGCATGATTGGGACTTGCAGTACCTGCTGGGCCCGGCCCTGCTGGTAGCGCCCATCACGGAACCGGGTAAGCAAGTGCGCGTCTACCTGCCCAAGGGCGAAGCCTGGTGGGACCTGAATACGGGGCACCGCTATGAAGGCGGCACCACCTGGACTATCGATTGCGAATTGGGCCAGTTCCCGGTGTTCGGCCGCGAAGGGCACATGCTCTGTCTGGGGCCGGCGGCGCAGCATACGGGCGAGTTCAACTCCGCCCGCATCCTGGACGAGGTCTGGATGTTCGGCATGCCGGTGCACAACCCGGTCGTCATGCGCAACAAGATCCGCGTGATGCAGATGCAGGGCTCCAGCTACATCAAGGGGCTGGAAGGCCTGCGCATTTCTCCGTCCGAGGGCCTGGAGGTCAAGCGCCGCGGCGCGGAAGTCCGCATCTCGCGCGCACGCTGAACCAACCGGCTGCGGCCGGTCCGGCAAAAACTGGGCAGTCAGGAAGGCTTTCCTTCCTGACTGCCCTTTCCGCGTTATGGCATGTGCTCCATAGGGACGCAACAAGGCGCGGGCGCAGGCTTTTATATTACTTGTAGTTATTAAAAATGAAAGAAACAGTCGTTCTCTGTAGAAGAGAAAAGATACAAAATCGCTTGCCATGATTCAGATCGAGAACCTATCCAAGACCTACGCCACGCCGCACGGAGAATTCCAGGCGCTGCGCGGCATCAACCTGCACATCCAGCAGGGCGAGGTCTTCGGCATCATCGGCCCCAGCGGGGCCGGCAAAAGCACGCTGGTCCAGTGCATCAACCTGCTGGAGCGGCCCAATGAAGGCTCGATCGCCATCGGCGGGCAGTCCCTGACCGGCCTGAGCGAAGCGCAGCTGCGCCAGCAGCGCCGCCGTATCGGCATGGTGTTCCAGGGCTTCAACCTGCTGTCGCGCCGCACGGTGTACGGCAACGTTGCGCTGCCGCTGGAAATCGCCGGCGTGGCCAAGGCCGAGATTCCTGCCCGCGTTGAGCGCCTGTTGGCGCTGGTGGGCCTGGAGCATCTGCGCGACCGCTATCCCAGCCAGATCAGCGGCGGCCAGAAGCAGCGCGTCGGCATTGCCCGCGCCCTGGCCAACAATCCTGACGTGCTGCTCAGCGACGAAGCCACGTCCGCGCTGGACCCGGAAACCACGCACAACATCCTGGCCCTGCTGCGCGACATCAACCGCAAGACCGGCGTGACCGTGGTCATGATCACGCACCAGATGGAAGTCGTGCGCGAGGTCTGCGACCGCGTGGCCGTGCTGTCGCAGGGCGAAGTGGTCGAAATGGGCAGCACGCGCGAAGTGTTCGCGCAGCCGCGCCACGAAGTGACTCGCGCCATGGTGTCGGCCGCCACCGCGTCCGACCTGACCGACGCCACGCTGGCGGCGGTCAAGGAACGCATCCAGGCGCTCGTAGCGGCCAAGCCGGGCCAGGCGGTGCGCCTGCTGCGCCTGTCGTTGACCGGCACCGACGCGTCGGGGTCCTTCCTGTCCGACCTGTACAAACAGTTCTCCCTGGACGTGGGCCTGATCCAGGCGCGCGTCGAAGACATCCAGGGCGTGGCTGTCGGCACGATGTTCGTGCTGGCCCAAGGCGCGCCCGCTTCGGTCAAGGACGCGATTGCCGCGCTGGCCGCCCGTGACATTACCGTTGAAGAAATAGCTCATGAGTCCGCAACTGATCGACCTGCTTATTACGTCGCTGCTTGACACCCTGTTGATGGTGGGTGTGGCCAGCGCCATCGCGGTGGTGGTCGGCATTCCGCTGGGCGTGATCCTGACGGTGACTGCCCGCGGCAACATGCTCGAGAACCAGTCCGTCAACCACGTGCTGGGGGCGGTGATCAATGCCACGCGTTCGGTGCCGTTCGTCATCTTGATGGTCGCGATCATTCCGTTCACGCGCCTGGTGGCCCAGACCTCCATCGGCACCACCGCCGCCATCGTGCCCTTGTCGGTCGCCGCGATTCCGTTCATGGCCCGCATCGCCGAAAACGCCATGCGTGAAGTCGACCCCGGCCTGATCACCGCCGCACGCGCCATGGGCGCATCGCCGATGCAGATCATCATGAAGGTGCTGCTGCCCGAGTCCTTGCCCGGCCTCATCGCCGCCACCGTCGTTACCGTCGTCAGCCTGATCGGCTACTCGGCCATGGCCGGCGCCATCGGCGGCGGCGGCCTGGGCGACCTGGCCATCCGCTACGGCTACCAACGCTTCCAATCCGACGTGATGGCCGCCGTGGTCATCGTGCTGATCGTCCTGGTCCAGGTGATCCAGAGCCTGGGCGACCGCTACGTGCGCCGCATCTCGCATCGCTGATCCCGCGCCCGCCGCACCATTTTCTTCTCACTTCCGACATTCGGGATATCGCAACATGAGCATCAAGGTTTTGAAGTCGCTGGCCGCGTTCGCACTCGGCGCCGCCGTTTTCGCCCAGCCCGCGCTGGCCCAGGACAAGCCGCTGAAGATCGGCGTGACCGCCGGCCCGCACGCCCAGATCTTTGATGTGGTGAAGCAGGAAGCCGCCAAGCAGGGCCTGAACATCCAGGTCATCGAATTCACCGATTACGTGCAGCCCAACGTCGCGCTGTCCGCGGGCGACCTCGACGCCAACAGCTATCAGCATCAGCCTTACCTGGACAATGCCAATGCGGACCGCGGCTACAAGCTGGTCAGCATCGCCAAGACGGTCATCTTCCCCATCGGCATCTACAGCAAGAAGATCAAGTCGCTTTCCGAGCTGAAGGAAGGCGCCCGCATCGCGCTGCCGAACGACCCGACTAACGGCGGCCGCGCCTTGTTGCTGCTGCAGGCCAATGGCCTGATCAAGCTGCGTCCCGACGTGGGCCTGAAGGCGACCCCGATCGACGTGGTCGAGAACCCCAAGAAGCTGCGTTTCATCGAACTGGACGCTGCTCAGCTGCCGCGCTCGCTGGACGACACCGATGCCTCGGCCGTGAACACCAACTTCGCGCTGGAAGCGGGTCTCAACCCCGCCAAGGATGCCATCGCCCAGGAATCGCCCGACTCGCCTTACGCCAACGTGCTGGTCGTGCGTGAAAAGGACAAGGACCGTCCCGAGTTCGCCAAGCTGATCAGCATCTACCACAGCCCGGCCGTGAAGCAGTTCATCGAGACCAAGTACAAGGGAGCCGTGGTGGCCGCCTGGTAAGTCCAAGCGCCTGCCCGAAGTTCCCATAACGGCCGCCGCGAGCGGCCGTTTTCATTGTGGGATGAGGGCCTTGTGCAGGGCTGTTGCGTCGAATTTTGACAAACCGCCCCAAATCGGCCATAATTTCTGGCTTCGGTCGGGTTGTTAGCTCAGTCGGTAGAGCAGCGGACTTTTAATCCGTTGGTCGCGAGTTCGAGTCTCGCACAACCCACCACCCCAATTCCCGCAGTACGCAGCAGCGCCGTCCAAGCATTGCTGACCAAGAAGAAACGCCGCTATCTCTAGCGGCGTTTTTCGTTGGTGGCTGGGTTATTGAACCAGTTGGGGCGGGAGTGGCCGAAAGCGGCGCGTGTCGCGATCGGCCCCCCTGCAATTCTCCTACGTCGGTGCCGCGAACGCGATGAGAGCAGGCTCCGCCATGGGCACAGGCCGCGCGGTGACGGACGATGCGGTCTTGAACACTTCGACCGCCTGCAGCAGATCCCGCGCCTGTTCCGCCATCGAAAGCGCCGCCGCCGCGGATTCCTCGACCAAGGCCGCATTCTGCTGCGTCACGGAATCCAGCTGGGCGATGGCCACGTTGACCTGTTCGATGCCGATGGCCTGTTCGCGCGAGGCTGTCGCGATCTCTCCGGTTATTGTCTTCATGCGCATGACCGACGTGACGACGTCCTCCATGTCTTGGCCTGCCCGTACGGCGAGGTCCCGGCCCGCCTGGACCACGGAAGTCGAGGTCTCGATCAGATCCTTGATTTCCCTGGCGGAGGTGGCGCTGCGCTGGGCCAGCGCGCGGACTTCGCCGGCCACCACGGCGAAGCCCCGACCCTGGTCCCCGGCTCTTGCGGCTTCCACTGCCGCGTTCAGCGCAAGTATGTTCGTCTGAAAGGCGATGCTCTCGATCAGCGACACGATCTGCCCGACCTTTTCGGAATTGGTGGAGATCTCTGTCATGGCCGCCAGCATTTCGGATACGACCCCGCCCGCTTTCTCCGCAGCCCTGGCGCCTTCGGAGGCCAGTTCATCGCCGCTGGCCGCATTGTCCTGATTCAGCCGCACGGTGGACGTCAGCTGTTCGATGCTGGCCGCGGTCTCTTCCAACGACGCTGCCTGCTCTTCAGTGCGGTGCGACAGGTCGGCATTGCCTTGGGCAATCTGACCTGCCGCCGTCGAGATGGACGCGGCGGAAGATTTGATCGCATCGACGATTCTGGACAGGCGCGATCGCATGGTTTCCAGCCCGTGCATCAGGCTGTGGTCATAGCGGGGATCGAGCTGCAGCCGGCTGCTCAGATCGCCATCGGCGATGTTCACCGCCAGAAGCTGCGCATCGCCAGGATCGCCACCCAATTGGCGCAGGATGCTGCGCGCCGTGAGACAGGCAGCAGCCACGCCAAGCAACAGCGCGACCACGACGGTTATTCCCACCGCCCACTGCAATTGGTTCGCGAGGGTCCGGGTATCCGCCGCACGCGCGTCATTGATCTGCGTCTCGAGCGCGGCGAGCGTGGACAGTGTCTCTTGGAGCACGCGCTGCTTGGGCCGCAATTCATCCTCCAATAGGTGCTGCGCGGCCTGCCGGTCACCGTTCATGCCTTCTTCCTGCACGCGAACGAACAGCGAGCGCATGTCTTGTTGTGCGGCCCCAGCGGCGGCGAACAGACGTGATTCCTCGCTGGTGGTATTGGAGCGGCTCGAGAACATGCCGCCCAGCCGATTTCGCGATTCGTTGTAGAGCTTCTCGGCTTCATTCGCCCGCAGCACTTCGGCCTGCAGCACTTTCGGATCTGTGAGGACCAGGATGTTGCGGATCGCGATGGCCTGTTCCTGGACCTGGTAGCGCATATCGATGGCCAGGCGCCGCTGTTCATTGTTGATGGCGGTGATCTGGTAGACATCCTGCTCCAACGCCCGGATGCCGAACGTGCCCAGCACGCCAGACACCAACAGCGCCACCATGATCATTGCAAAGCCCATGGCGAGGCGGGTACGCATCTTCAGGTTTGACGGTTTCATTGCTCTTTCGCTTTCAAAATGGAATTTCTGTATTCGGCTTACTCCGTCCGGACTATACGGATGGGTTGCACGCAGAAAAAGACAGAAATTTTTTTCCACCGAGTACTTTTTTCTATCTTGTGAAAGACCGAGGACCGATGCGTGCGGCGCGTTCGCGCCGCTGTGCGAAAGCACTCAAGCGTCTTCGGATTGCGTAATGACGCAGTTGCGGCCAGAGGCCTTGGCGCGATAGAGCAGCTCGTCTGCTTGCTTCAGCAGGGCATCGATATCGTGGATTTCATCCGCCGGCGCGCAGACTACGCCAAAACTGCTGGTGATGGACTCTATGGTCTTGCCGTCCAGCGGTACCGACAGACGCTCGACGCGGCGGCGCATGCTCTGCGCCATTGCGCTGGCCTGCGCGGTGCTGCGGACCGTGCACAGCACGGCGAATTCCTCACCGCCGATGCGCGCCACGATGTCCGAGCGGCGCCATGTCTGGTGGCATGCTTGCGCCACGGCCACCAGCACGTTGTCGCCGCCGGCGTGGCCGTAGGAATCGTTGATCCGCTTGAAATGGTCGATGTCGAAGACGATCAGCGTCAGCATCTGTCCTGGCTCATCCAGGCTGGCGCACAAGGCTTCGGCGCGCGCATGAAACGCGCGCCGGTTGAGCAATCCAGTGAGGAAGTCTGTCTCCGCCAACGCGGCCAGGTCGGCGATGAGCCGCTCGCGCTCATGTTCCGTGCGGGACTTGGCGATGGCGTTGTCCTTCAATGTCTGTATGGCATCGAACAGACCGCGGACCGCCTTGCGATAGCCGGCGGCAGAGATCGGCGCGGGGGCGTTGTCGTTGAGCGAGTTGATGATCTCGGTGGCCACGACGAATGGGCGTATCAGACGCCAGCGGAACTTGGTGAATCCCCAGGTGGCGGCCAGCAGCAGCACGATCGCGACCGTCGTGGTGGTGACCAGTTCCGTCAGCGCATTGACGCGTTGGCGTTCCAGCAGCTTTTGCAACACGTTCAGCACTTCATCGCGGAAGTCGAGAATGGATTGCATCAGGGGAACGTAACGTTCCTGCATGCCAGCCTCGTGAGGCGGCGAGTGGGCTAGTGCAGGCGGCGCGTGGCGCAGCGCTGCGATGTACTCCAGGCCCGCGCCAAAGTACTCGTATTGAACCCGCGGATACGCTCGGGTTTCAAGGTCCGCATGGGTGGAAAGCTGTACTTCGAGCAGCGCGCGCAATTGGGTGACGCGGCCCAGTTGTTGCTCGATACGCTGCGTTTCCTCGTCGCTTAAAGGGCGGCGCTGAACCTGTGCAGGCATGAAGGCGGAACCAAGCAGGCCGGCCTGCTCGCGCAGGCCCGCCGCCAGCAAGGCAATGGTCATGAGGCCGGGGCTTTCTACTTCATGGCGGATCACAACGGCGGAGTTGTCGAGCGCAGTTTCCTCAAGCGCGGGAATGAGCCCGGCCATGATCACCACCACGTCGTTGAGCTCCTCGGCACTGATCAGCGTACGTCGCCTGGCAATGAGCCGATCTGCCAGGGCGCGGTGTTGGACCAGGGTTCGCGCGATATGCTGGATGGTGCCTTGCGCGTCCCTGCAGCCGTCGCAGTTGCGAGTCTGGTGCAGCGCCAGCAGCTCGGCGATTCTGCTGTCGCTGGCGCTGCGCGCGAGCTGCAACTCCTGCTGCCTGGCCTCGGATACGGGCTGGCCTTCTATCAGTGCGGCATTCATCGACCCGCGCTCCATTAGGACGGCAGCCATCGCGTCCAGCGTGCCCTGGACGACGCACAGGCTCGACCTGGCATCGCGCGCCGCCATATGGGCGTGCCAGCTATGGGTCAGTTGGATACCGATCAGCGCACTGACCGGGATCAGAACGCCGATGACATATGCCACCGTGTAGCGATTCAGGGATTTCAAAAGAACAGTGAAGACGAAGAGATTTCAACGTGCGGAAGGCGTCGGAAAGGAGGCGCTGCGTCGCGTACGCTTTATTCCTTTGCCCCGAGCGTGTCTTGCAGTATCACCTTGTTGAGCGCCAGGATGGCGATCAAGCGCTCTAGGCGATTGCACTCGTTCTCGAGTCTGTTCAACAGTTTCAGTTCGTAGGACGCCAGCCCGTCGTAGTGCACTTTCCATGCGTGGAAAGTGGCTTCGCTCACGCCCATGCGCGTGCAGATATCGGATATCGGCGTGCCTAGCGTTGCTTGCCTCAACGCGTGCCTGATCTGTTCTTCCGTAAAGCCCGACCGGTCCATGTGATGCACCTCCGTATCTTGAGATGAAGCCAACACCTGCCGCGGGGACGGAAGCGTCGGCGCAATCCTTTCGGTTTTCTGTATCAAGCCGCCTGCAAGCCGCGCAGCGCCTGCAGAACCGCCACCCGGGTCTGCCCCAGCACCATGCCGTGCCAGTTCTCCTCGTTGCAATAAAACGCTTCCAGTGTGGTTTGCAGGATGGTTCTTCGTAGCTCCTGGGAGGCCTCGGGATGCGCGTGCAGCCAGTTCCGGCCGCATAGCGCATGCACCATTGCGTCGAAGCGCACCGCCCCGAACACGATGGCCATCGAGGTCGGCAAGGACAACGGGCAGGCTTGATAGATCAGATCGGCGAGCTGGCCGGAGATATCGACTGACACCGAGTTGCCCTGGTAGGGGACGGTAATGTCGCTGCCCCACCATTGGCGCGCGCGCGATACCTCGGCATCGTCGTGGCGGCCGGCATAGAGCTTTTCGCCATGGCCGCGAGGCCCCCAACCGGTATGCACGTCGATCCAGCCGATATGGGTGCGTGTGCGCGCATGCTCGTGCAGGATTCGGCGCAGGTTCAATAGCGATGCCGCGGGGCGGTCGCCTCCGTAGAACAGGCCGTCGGCGTGCGTATACTGGCCGCGCGAGACAGCCTGCGCGAAGGCGGACTGTCCGTGCTCGGCGATGAATTGAGCGATCTGTTGCTGGTTTGATGGCGTGGGAGGCCATTCATCAGGCAGCAGCAGGTCGTGTATCAGCGCATACTCAGGGTTCACGGGCAGCGGCCGCCCATCGAAGGGCAGCCCATTGCGGTTCAGGTCTATATTGCATTCGTCGGTGCGCGCGATCCACGAATAACCGTAAGGGTTGACCGCGTGCACCAGCAGCAAGGCCACGCCAGCCTCGCGTGCCCGGCTCAGCATCACGCTATCGTCCAGCAACGCCAGTTGGCAGCCCGAACCGCAGAAACCTTCCACTCCCAATACGGCGGAAGTCATGATGAGCATACGGTCAGCATCGGGATCGCCGATGTAGGCGACATCCGTGGCCAGCGCTTCGCCTTCCCTACCGGCGTGGTCGATGCCATAGGAATGGAACGAATCGGCAAGCGGCCTGGCAGCCAGCGCAAAGCGCTCGCGCGCCTGGGCGTAGCTGCGGGAGAAGTAACTGGCGCTGGTTCGCATCAAGCCTCCTGCAGACCGGAGAGAGCTTGCAGCACGGCGACGCGGTTCTGGCCCAGAATCATGCCGTGCCAATCGGCGGCGTTGCAGTAGAACGCTTCCAGCGTGGCGTTCAGGATGGCGTCGCGCTTGGCGTCGTCGGCCCCAGGATGCGCAAGCAGCCAGTTGCGGCCGCGCAGCGCTTCGATCATGTCTTCAAAAGGCAGAGTGCCGAATTCCAGTGCCATCGGCGTGTGCTGGGCGTCGGGGCAGGTCTGGTAGATCAGGCCGGCCAACTGGCCGGTAATGTCCGCGGAAGCGGAGCTGCCTTCGTAGGGAACCGCGATATCGCTGCCCCACCATTGGCGCGCGCGTGCGACAGCGGCGGCGTCGCGGCGCCCCGCGTATATTTTTTCGCCGTGCCCGCGCGGCCCCAAGCCTGTATGCACGTCGATCCAGCCGATATGCTTGCTGCGGCTGCCGTGCTGCTGAAGGATATGGCGCAGGTTCAGCAGCGATGCCGTAAGGTGAGTGCCGCCGTAGAACAGGCCGTCGGCATGCGTGTACTGCCCGCGGGTCACGACCTGCGCGAACGCCGATCGGCCATGCTCGGCGATATAGGCATCGATCCGCGAGGTGTTCGCAGCCGTGGCTGGCCATTCCGCAGGCAGCAGCAGGTCATGTATCCCCGCGTATCCGGGGTTCTGGGGCAGGGGTCGTCCGTCGAAGGTCTGGTCGTTGCGGTTCAGGTCGACATTGTCTTCGTTCGTGCGCGCCAGCCAGGAAAACCCATACGGGTTGATGGCGTGCACGAGCAGCACGGCCACGCCGGCTCTGCGGGCGCGCTCCAGCATGGCGGCATCGTCCAGCAGGGCGAGTTGACAGCCCGAGCCGCAGAAGCCCTCCACGCCATGTGTGGCGGAGGTCATGATCAGCAGCCGTTCAGCGTCGGTCGGGCCGATCAGCGCGACGTCTGTCGCCAGGGCTTCGCCGTGGCGGCCGGGGGGTTCGATGACATAGGATTGAAACTGCGTGGCCAGGGGTTTGGCCGCCAGCACGAAACGATGGCGCGCTTCTTCGTAGCTGCGGGAAAAGTAGCTGGAACCGTGCTGCATTAGGCCTCCTGGCCGTCGATGTCGTCGTGGGTGCGGTCGTCAATCCAGAACAGCACCACCGTGGAGAGGGCTATGGCCACCATCAGGAACCACGCCGGCGCCATGGAATTTCCGGTCACGTGTAGCAGCCAGGTCACGAAGAACTGCGCAAAGCCGCCGAACACGGATATGCCCAATCCATACACGACGGACATGCCGGTCGTGCGCACGGCCTTGGGGAAGAGTTCGGGAAGCATCGTGAATGCGGGCGCCGACTGCAGGGCCACCAGCAGCGCGAACAGGGCGACGAGCAGCATCAGCCGCTCGGTGCTGGGCGCGGCCATCAGCCATTGGAAGCAGGGGAGCAGGACGATCAGGGTGGCGAGGCGCGACCAGAAGATCACGCGCTTGCGGCCGTAGCGGTCGGCCAGCATGCCGACGAACGGGGCAATCAGGAAGCCGACCGCGCCGAACACGACGCTGGCCGATAGCGTGGACGTGGCCGGCAAGCCCAGTTCCCGGTTGGCGTACGCCGGCATGTAGAAGCTGAGGATCTGCGTGCTGACCATGCCACCGATCAACAGCAGGATGCCCTTCAATATGGTGACCTTGTACTCGGCAAAGATGCGGCGCAACGGCTGGTGAGGGGTGGCACGGCGTAGTGCCGCAGGCTGGAATTTGCCGGAGTCCGGGGGCGAGCTCGTCAGTGTTTCCTCGAGGTTGCGGCGGATGTAGGCGCCGACGGGCACGGTCAGGATGCCGATGACGAACGGGACGCGCCAGCCCCAGGCGTGCATCTGCTCGGTGGTCAACCCCATGGTCAGCAGCGTCACGACCAGCGCCCCAAGCATCACGCCTAGCGACTGGCTGCCGAACTGCCAGCTGGAATAGAAGCCACGCTTGCCGCGCGGCGCGTGTTCGACCAGCAGGGTGGTCGAGGCCCCGACCTCGCCGCCGGCGGCGAAGCCCTGGATCAGGCGGGCCAGCACCATCATGACCGGGCCGACCATGCCCAATTGCGCATAGGTGGGCGCCACGGCGATCAGGGCACAGCCCAGGCCCATCAGCCACAGTGTCAGCGTCATGGCCGCGCGGCGGCCGTGGCGGTCGGCATAGGAGCCGATCAGCATGCCGCCCACGGGCCGCATCAGGAACCCCACGCCGAAAGTGGCGGTGGTCAACAGCAATTGGCCGTAGCCCGAGGCGGCCGGAAAGAACAGTGGGCCCAGCACCAGCATCAGGAAAGTGAAGACGGTGAAGTCGAAGAATTCGAGTGCGTTGCCGATGGTGGTGCCGGCGATGACGCGCCGGCGCATGGACGGCGTATGTAGCGAGTTGGTCGCAGCTGCTGCGATTGCGATAGACATGGTTTCCCCTGGTGTCTGTTTGAGGAGGAGCCGATCCGTGGTCCCGGGCCTTGGGCCACTCCCCGAAGGGCACTATACGGATGCCCTGAGATAAGAAAAAGACAGAAAATTTGTTTTGGTGCTCACATTTTTATATAGTGCGGCCCCCTTTTTTTGCACCAAATTTCCCTGATGCCGTTGGCAGTCCGATGGATGGATTGGACCTTGCATTGCATGTGCCTCGGGCTGCGTGGGCAGGATGGCTCTCAGGTTGTCGTGGGCTGCCTCTGGCCCTGCAGCGTCCATTCCCGTTGCAACTTGTCGTCGCGCAGATGGTCGCGCGGCCGGGTCTCAGGCATGGCCATGAATGTGTCGGAGGTGACGGCGCCGATGTCCTGAAGCGCGCGGTACGCCGTTGACTCACGCCAGGCGGCGGCAGCCTGGGGAGTGGGCCAGTGGGTGATCAGCAAATAGACGACACCGCCGGTTTCCGGCGGGGTGTCGTCGGGGCCGATGAGCTGGTAGGGACGGGCTTCGTACTCCCCCGTCAGGGTTTCCAAGGGGGAGGCGCCAATCTCGGCCAGACAGGCCAGGATCTCTTTCAAGGCGCGGAGCTGCGCGTCGGCAAGGGGGATGGGGACAGTCAGACGAGTTTCGGTCATGACTTTTCCGGTCATGGCTTCACCGGGTGCGGGTTCGCGCCATTTGCGCATATAGACCGCTGTCCACCAACGGTCGTATGCCGCCTTCTGGGCAGCCTTGTGCCGTGGGTGGCTATGCCAGGCGTCCATTTGTTCGGCGCTGGCGAAGCGCACGCCTACATACCGCCAGGCTGAATCAAGGATTGCCCCGCCATACACCGATTCAAAGCCATCCTGGCTGACCGCGACAGGATGCAGTGCATCATTGAAACGGGCGAAACTGTCCTCTTTGCTGGGAACGATCTTGAAGCCGCTCTCCAGCACGGTTCGCGTGGACTGCACGGGTGATTTCGTCATGTGATCCTCAATGTTGAAGGGAAATTCGGGCTTTACGGAATCACGCAGCCTGCGCGTCGATGTCGTCATGGGTGCGGTCGTCTATCCAGAACAGCACCAGGGTTGAAAGCGCCGTTGTCACCATCAGGAACCACGCTGGAGACATGGGGTTTTCAGTGGCATGCAGCAGCCAGGTCACGAAGAATTGCGCGAAGCCGCCGAACACGGAGATGCCCAGTCCGTACACCACCGACATGCCGGTCGTGCGCACGGATTTTGGGAAGAGTTCAGGCAGCATCGTGAAGGCCGGCGCCGACTGGAGGGCCACCAACAGGGCGAAGGCAGCGGTGAGCAGCATGAGCCGTTCGGTGCTGGGCGCGGCCATCAGCCAATGGAAACCGGGCAGCAGGATGGCAAGCGTTGTGACGCGAGACCAGAAGATCACGCGCTTGCGGCCGTAGCGGTCGGCCAGCATGCCGATGAAGGGGGCGCCTGCGAAGCCGAGAGCGCCGAACACGACGCTGGCCGACAGCCTGGAGGTGGCTGGCAAACCCAGTTCCCGGTGGGCGTAGGTTGGAATGTAGAAGTTGAGGATCTGCGTGCTGACCATGCCGCCGATTACCAGCAGCATGCCTTTGAGTACGCTTGCTTTGTGCTCGGTGAAGATCCGGCGCAGGGGCTGATGCGTGGCGGCGCGATGCAAGCCCTTGGTGTGCGCCGGCTTGGCGGCCGGGGGCTCGACGGTCAGGGTTTCTTCCAGATTGCGGCGGATGTAGGCGCCTATCGGCACGGTCAGGATGCCGATGACGAACGGGACGCGCCAGCCCCAGGCCTGCATCTGCTCGGTGGTCAGCCCCATGTTGAGCAGCATCACGACCACGGCTCCGAGCGTGACGCCGAGGGCCTGGCTGCCGTATTGCCAGCTGGAATAGAAGCCACGCTTGCCGCGCGGCGCGTGTTCGACCAGCAGGGTGGTCGAGGCCCCGACCTCGCCGCCGGCGGCGAAGCCCTGGATCAGGCGGGCCAACACCATCATGACCGGGCCGACCATGCCCAATTGCGCATAGGTGGGCGCCACGGCGATCAGGGCACAGCCCAGGCCCATCAGCCACAGTGTCAGCGTCATGGCCGCGCGGCGGCCGTGGCGGTCGGCATAGGACCCGATCAGCATGCCGCCCACGGGCCGCATCAGGAACCCCACGCCGAAAGTGGCGGTGGTCAACAGCAATTGGCCGTAGCCCGAGGCGGCCGGAAAGAACAGTGGGCCCAGCACCAGCATCAGGAAAGTGAAGACAGTGAAGTCGAAGAATTCGAGTGCGTTGCCGATGGTGGTGCCGGCGATGACGCGCCGGCGCATGGATGGCGCATGTAGCGCGCTGGGCGCAGCTGCTGCGATTGCGATAGACATGGTGTCCCCTCGTGTCTGTTGAGAGGGGTCGGTCCGTGATTCCGGGCCTTCGACTCCTCTTCGAGGGCACTATAAGGACGCCTTGGAATAAGAAAAAGACAGGATTTAAGTTCTAATGAATACTTTTTTTTATAGGGTAAATTACCCAGGAAATTCAGTGCAGATACCGGGGCGAGTGGCGTTTCTACCCCCCGGGGACGCCGTGGCTGCCTAGCCGAGGCGGCGCTTCTGCCGCAGGCCAGCCTTGACTTCGGACCCGGGACTTCCGCTCGCAGGCGCCATACGGTTGCCATAGAATCAAAAAGACAGAAATCGGGTGCTGCGATCTGTTTTTTTATATCTCCACAAATCCGCCGGAGTCGAACGCATGAACCTACGTCAATTGCGCGCCTTCACGCTGATTGCCGAGCATGGCAGCATCCGCGCCGCGGCACGCGCGCTCTCAGTAACGCAGCCTGCCGCGACACGCAGCTTGCGCGAACTGGAGCAGAGCGTGGGTGTCGAGCTGGTACGCCGCAGCGTCAAGGGCGTGGAACTGACGACCTACGGCGAAGCGTTGTACAAGCGGGCCATCGTCATCATGCAGGAGGCCCGGCGGGCTCGCGAGGAAATCGGACAGATGCGCGATGGCGAAGGCGGCACGTTGAACTTGGCCGTGAGCTCGGCGGCGCTGGTGGTCGTGCCGGACGCGCTGGTCGCTTTTCGCGCACGCATGCCGCGCGTGGCGGTTTCGTTCAATGAGGTGGCGCCGCCCTACAGCCATGAGCAGCTGGAGTCGGGCCGCTACGATTTTCTCGTGCAGACCGAGTACGACGGGGAGATCAGCGACGGCTTCGCGCACCGTCCGCTGTTCACGCTGCCGCTCGCGGTCGGTGCGCGTCTGGGCCACCCGTTGCGCCGGGCGCGCAGTCTGGCGGAACTGCATGACGCGCCTTGGCTGGTGCCAGGCAATTCGGAAGCTCCCGCAAATCTGTTGAGGATGGCCTTCGCCGCGCACGGCCTGTCCCTGCCGCGCGACACCATATCCTGTCATTCGGTGGCGGTTGCGTTGGCCATCATGGCCAAAAGCGATGCGCTGGGCATTTTCGTGCGCCCATTGTTCGAGCATGATCTCCTGCCATCGAACATGCGCATGATGGCATTGGCGCACGAGCTTCCCTCTGCCCGGATCTCGATCCTGGCGAGGAAGGAATCGCCGCCCACGCCAGCCGCCGAGTGCTTTATCGATTGCCTGATCGCCACCCGGGACGCCATGGCCACCTCCAGCAAGGAAGGCCGTCCGGCGCGCAAGAATCCGGTCTACATGGACCTCGCGGAACCTGTTCGTCCATGAGACCGGCATGCGGGGCGCGGGTCAACGCGCCGCCCTGCTGCGTTTGGGCATGCTCGCGCCCAGCAGCACCATGAGTTCCCGATGGTTGCGTACGCCCAGGTGCTGGAACGCCCGGTAGCGATACGTCAGCGCGGTGGTCTCCGATACGCCCATTTCGCGAGCGGCCTCCCGGGTGGTCAGGCCGTCCAGCACATGCGTGATCAGTTGCCGTTCGCGGCCCGATAGCTTGGTCATGAGCTGTACCTGCAGCGGCTGGTCAGCGGGCGCGCGCCGGGTCACCTGGACATGGCGCATGACGGCCGCTGCAATCAGGGGAGCGTGCTGAGACATGCGCTCGAAATCCTTGGGGCCATAGTCGGGATATGAGAAATTCCGGTGCAGGCTGACCGCCACCCGATAGCCATCGGGAAACACGGCCAGCAGCGACATGCGCTCGCGGATGCCGGGGTCGTCGTAGCAGACGCGGCGGTAGTGCGCATCCGCGACCTCTGCCGCGAACTGGTGCCCGATCCACAGCTGGCGCGCTTTCGCCGGCTTGCGCCTGGACAGCCAGATCATGTTTGAGTCCTGCTTGTCGAAGCCCAGGCGCATGTATTCGATGGCGGTCAAGGTCGCCACTTCGCCGATGGCGCTGGCGCTGGAAACGGCTTCCACGCGGCCGCTGCTGCGCAGCGCGAATACCGTGCAATGGCTGGCGGGCACCGTAGCGCCCAATGCGTCCAGCACCTCGGCGGCGAAGTTCTCGGCGCCGATGGCATTCATCAGCGCGACACTCAGATCCTGGCCGGGAGGCGGGGGGCGCGGCGGCAGCGGCAGCAGTTTCATAGCGGGTTAGCCTGTCCTGATTAATTAGGACATATTAACGAGTCCGCCCCAGCAGAATATGACGCAAGCCAATACGGTTGTTTGATGACACGATCAGGACTTGCGCATGCCCCTAGAAAGAATCGGACCCTTCGAGTACCGGCGCTTCCCGCCCTCGCTTCCCCCGCTCGCGCCGCCAGGCGAGGAGGCCCGGCATCATCGCGTGCTGATCGCAGGCGGTGGTCCGGTGGGGCTGGCGGCAGCGTTGGGATTGGCCAGGTTGGGCATAGACAGTGTCGTGATCGAGGCCGACGACTCGGTCTGCGAGGGCAGCCGCGCAGCCTGTATTTCGCGCCGCAGCCTTGAAATCCTGGAGCGTCTGGGCGTGGCGCCGGCCTTCATGGAAAAGGGCCTGGCCTGGACGCGGGGCCGCAGCTATTACGGCACCGAGGAAGTGCTGGTGTTCGATATGCCGTCGTCGCAGGGCGACAAGTACCCGCCGATGATCAATCTGCAGCAGTACTACATCGAACAGTTCCTGCTGGATGCCATCGACGAAATCAACCGCCGTTTCCCGGGACGGGTGGATATCCGCTGGGCCAGCAAGGTGACCGAGTGCAGGCCCGACGCGGCCGGCGTGACGCTGCGGATCGAAAATCCGCTGGGAAGCTACGACACACGCGCCGATTGGCTGCTGGCCTGCGATGGCGGCCAGAGCTTCATACGCGCCAGCCTGGGCCTGGAGCTGAAAGGCACCGGCTACCAAGGCCGCTATGCAATCGTCGATATCGAACTGGCGAGCGAGCATCCGGCGGAGCGCCGCGCCTGGTTCGATCCGCCCTGGGCGCGCGGAACCACCATATTGATGCACCGTCAGCCGGACAACATCTGGCGTGTGGACTACCAATTGAAGGCCGGCGCGGACGCAGCGCAAGCCTTGCAGCCGGACCCGGTGCGCGCCTTTGTGCAGACCCATCTGGATGCCATCGGCGAAGGGCATTTGCCGTGGGCGCCCGTGTGGACTTCGGTCTACCGCGCTGGCGCGATGACGCTGGATGCCTATCGTCATGGTCGCATCCTGTTCGCGGGCAACGCCGCGCATGCCATGCCGATTTTCGGCGTGCGCGGGCTGAACTCGGGCTTTGACGACGCCGACAACCTGGTCTGGAAACTCGCTGCCGTGTTGCAAGGGAAGGGCACGGAAGCCCTGTTGGACAGCTATTGCAACGAGCGGCGGCAGGCCTTCCACATCAATGCCGAGAACGCCATGCGCAGCACCGAATTCATGTCGCCGCCGCATCGGGGCTTCGATCTGATGCGCGAGGCCAGCCTGTCGCTGGCTGGCCGGCATCGGGGGATTGGACGTCTGGTCAATCCGCGGCAGACGCAAGCCCTGGCCTATGCGCATTCGCCGCTGTCGACGGAAGACGAGGGTGGCGGCGCATGGGCGCCTGGCGCGCCGTTGGTGGATGGCCAGACTGCGGATGGCCGACACCTGACCGATCTGCTGACGCCCGGCGGTTTTACTTTGCTGGTGTTCGCGGCATGGCCGGGGCAGGACGCGCTGGAAGCGGTGACGACCTCGGCGGCGTGGCGATTCCTGCCTTGCCGCTGCGTCGCGGTTGCGGCCCCGGATGCGATGCGGCCCGGGTCCGAGAGCGGCATGGCCTACCTCTTGCGGCCTGACGGCCATGTTTGCGGCCGGTGGCGTTCGCCGTCGCTGGACACGGTGCTATCCGCCATCCAACGCGCCTGCGGCGCACCAGGAGCCATCCAATGATTGAAGACGCCGCGGTCCAGGATCGCATCTACGCCCGTTGCAGCAACGCCATCGCTACCGCGGGGCGCGGACGCGAGTCCCTGTTTTTGGCACGCCTGGCCTTGCTGCTGTTCGAGCAGGTCCAGGACGAGCAGCGTTGCCTGGACGCCATCGAGCAAGCCTTGCGCGATTTGCCCAACCCTTCGCTTTCAGCCGATTGACCGGCGACGACCATTCCAAAGGAGACAGACTTGAATCGACGCCATTTCCTCGAGGCGCTGGCGGCCACGGCCTTGACCGCTGCTGCGCCGCTGGCCCGCGCCCAGGGCAAGTATCCCGAGCAATTGATCAAGTGGGTGGTGCCGTATCCCGCAGGCGGCGGCACCGACAATCTTGCGCGCACGCTGGCGGAGTCCATGCGCGCCGCGTTGGGGCAGCAGATCATCATCGACAACCGGCCGGGCGCCGCGACCAACATTGGCGCGGAGCAGGTCGCGAACGCCAAGCCCGATGGCTATACCGTCATGTCGGCGGACAATGGCGTGTTGGCCTTCAACGAGCACCTGTTCCGCAAGCTGGCTTTCAGTCCGGAAAAGGATTTCACCTACATCGGCGCCATCGGCAAGTTTCCGCTGGTGCTGGTGGTTCACCCGGCGTTTCCCGCCGCGGACTTCAAAGCCTTCATGGCGCGCGTGCAGGCCGAGCCAGGCAAGGTGGACTATGCCTCGGTCGGCAACGGCTCGCCGCATCATCTGGCCATGGAACTGTTCCAGAGCCGTACCGGGGCGCGCCTGACGCACGTGCCTTACCGTGGCGCCGCCCCGGCCATGCAGGACGTGATGGGCGGGCAGGTTCCGGTGATGTTCCTGGACCTGGCTTCGGGAGCGTCGATCATCAAGGCCGGCAAGGTCAGGCCGCTGGCCATCGGTTCGCAGGTCCGTTCGCCGTTGTTGCCGGACGTACCGACACTGGCCGAACTGGGCGTGCCGGACGCGGAGGTTTTCGCATTCCAGGGCATGCTCGGCCCCAAGGGGATGCCGGCGCCAGCGGTCGCGCGCCTGAACCAGGAACTGAACGCCGCTCTGGCCAACCCCAATGTGGTCAAGCGTTTTGCCGAGTTCGGCTTTGAACCCCTGCCTGGAACGCCCGATGAATTCAGGGCGCTGGCGCGCGCCGAATCGGCCCGTTGGGGCGAAGTCATCCGCGCCAACAAGATCTCGCTCGATTGAGGAACCCTATGGACCATACTGCCGCCCGTCCCGTGCAGGGACTGCATCATTTCGCCTGGCGCTGCCGGGATGCCGAGGAAACCCGGCGCTTCTACGAGGACTTGCTGGGCTTGCCGCTGGTGCATGTCATCAAGAAGGACTCCGTACCCAGCACCGGGGAATTCTGCCCGTACGTGCATATCTTTTTCCGCATGCGCGACGGCTCCTGCATCGCGTTCTTCGACCTGGGCGACCAGACCGCGGCGCTGCCGTCGCCGAACACGCCGGGGTGGGTCAACCACATCGCCCTGCGGGTGCCGGAGCGCGACGATCTGCTGGCGATGAAGGCGCGGCTCGAAGTCCATGGCGTGGAGGTAGTCGGCGTTACGGACCACGACAGCTACATCGAATCGATCTACTTCTTCGATCCCAATGGCTTGCGGCTGGAGTTGACGGTCGAAGTGGCGGCGCCGGAGGTTGTCGAGGGTTACGAGCGCGAGGCCCGTGCGGCGCTGGACCTCTGGACCCAGGATAAGCGCGGTCTTGCGGCGGCGCCGGGGAGGCTGGCATGACGCAGGCGGCTTTGCCATTGCGCGTGGCGACGCGCAGGAACGGTACGCGCGACGGGGAACTGATGCTGGTGAGCGCTTGCGGGCAGCGCTGGGCATCCGCCAGGGCCGGCGCCGCCACGTTGCAGGCCCTGCTGGATGATTGGGATGCGCTGGCGCCGCAGCTCGTCCGCCGCAGTCAGGAACTCGACACGAGCGAGTGGGCCGGCGCCGGTGCGTTCGATGGGGGCCAATGCATGGCCCCGCTGCCGCGGGCCTACCAGTGGGCGGACGCCTCGGTCTACCGGAATCATGCGCGGCTGATCTACCAGTGGCGCCGGGAGCCCATTCCGCCGCGCTATGAGGAGGAGCCGCTGGTGTACCAGGGCGGGTCGGACGTGATGCTCGGGCCGGAAGAGCCCATTGTGGCGGTCGACGAGGCCCATCTGATCGACCTGGAAGCCGAGGTTGCGGTGATCACCAAGGACGTGCCCATGGGCGCCAGCGCGGCGCAGGCAGCCGGTCTGATTGCCCTGGTGGTCCTGCTCAACGACGTTTCCCTGCGCGGGCTGATTCCGAGCGAACTTGCCAAGGGTTTCGGCTTCTACCAGAGCAAGCCCGCGACCAGCTTCGCGCCCATCGCGGTGACGCCGGACGCGCTGGGCAGCGCCTGGAAGGATTGCATGCTGGATCTGCCCGTGCGTATAGAGATCAATGGCGAGCGTTTCGGCGAGCCCCATGCGAATAGCGAGATCGTCTTCAATTTCGCCCAGATCATCGCGCACCTGGCCAGGACGCGCAGCCTGGCGGCCGGCAGCATCGTCGGCGCGGGGACCATCAGCAATGCGGATCCCGCCGCGGGCAGCGCCTGCATCACCGAAGCGCGGGTCCGCGGCCAGCTCGACGGCATGCCTGAAGAGCGCCTGCCGCCCTATCTGCGGCGCGACGACCGGGTCCGCATCTACGCGCGCGGGCCGGATGGCGGCATGCCCTTCGGCGCCATCGACCAGCGCGTGGAAATCGCAGGGGGAGGGCGCTGACGGGGGATGTCAGGACAGGGTGCGGGCCGGCATGGCCGAGAGATCGTGCAGGCTCAGGCCGCAGCTGCGGGCGCGTTCCGCCATCAATTCGCTATGCGCCAGGGCGCGCCGACTTTCCTCCAGCAGCACGTCGAGCTGTTCCTGCAGGCTGGCCGCCATGGTCCAGGCGCGCTCGGCGAACAGGGCCGAGAAGGTGTCGGCGCAAGCCTTGCAGATGGCTGCGCCGTTCTTTTCGAGCAGCGGGGCGCCTTGCGCAAGCGTCGATTGGCAAAAAATGCAGGCGAGAGCGCGGTTCATGCAGGGCGGCCGGTCCTGAGGTTGGAGGGGCGCGCTACCCGGCGGGTACTTGCGCCATCACATCAATGGACTACGGCGCTGGCGGCCGACTCTTAAATCGACGGGCACCTTAGTCCACGATGAAGCCCCCCGGGCCCGACTGGCCCAGCAGTTCGCGGGCGCACTGCGCGGCCTGGCCGACGGTGGCCACGGCCAGGAATGGCACGCCGAAGGCGCGGGTCATTTTTTCGCCGCGCTTGCGGATCTTGTCCAGCGCTTCGGCGTCGCCTTCCACCGCGATGAATGCGCGGCAGCGGGCCTTCAGGCGCGGCATGTTGGCGGTCTGCCATTCGATCATGGCCTTGCGGTCGGCTTGGCCGGCTTCCTGTCGCATGTCGGGCACCACCATGACGAAGTGCCGGGGGTTGTCCACCAGCATCTCCATTTCGCGTATCCAGCTGGCGGAATAGCCGTCGGGCGCGCCGCCATGCCTGGCGGTGACGATGGGAAACTGGGACAGGTCGTGGAAGAAAAACTGTTCGTGGTTCATTCGAATTCTCCGTGAGGAAGGGCGGCCGCGTCTTTGCCGCAGCCGCAGTGGCCGTAAAGCACCAGGCTGTAGGAGTCCAGCAGAAAGCCGCTGTGCTTGGCGATCTTCCTGACCAACTGGCCCATGGCCGGGTCGCTGGACTCCAGGACCCGTCCGCAATCGGTGCAGACCAGATGGTCGTGGTGCCCCTTGTCATTGAGCTCGTACACCGTGGTGTGGGCGTCGAGCTGAGTACGTTTGAGCAGGCCGGCGCCTTCAAGTTGCGTGATGACGCGATAAACCGTGGCCAGGCCAATGTTGCAGTGGTCCGAGAGCAGGTGGCGGTATATGTCGGCCGGGCTCATGTGCAGGCCGGCGTGCTGATAGAAGAGATCCAGGATCTTCATCCGCGGGAAGGTGGCCTTGATGCCGGCATGGCGCAGCCTTGAGTGGTCCATGGGGGTTCTCCTTGCGGGGCTGATATCCAGGTGAGAATGATGTACATTTCCAACTGGATCCGCTCGCCGGAAACCGTCAACCTGTAGCTCAAACCTGCCAACCATGCTTCATGTGGCCGTGGCGCCTCCCCTGCCGGACGTATTGCTGACGCCGTTCAGCGTCCAGGGGCGGCGCGAATCCAAAGGTATTGCCGTGCCCTCTCATGTTCATGACGAGGGCATGCTGGTGCTGGTGCACGAGGGGCTGGTGGTGGTGCAGGCGGGCGCTCAGGTCTGGACGGTGATGCCGGGCAGCCTGGGCTGGATTCCGCCGGGCGTGCAGCATGGCGCACGCTGGTTCGGTGAGGCGCGCGGCTCGTTCCTGTATGTGCGCCGCGATGCCTGCGGGCGCCTGCCGGACCGCTGCCGGTCCTGGCCTGCGTCCCGGTTGATCGAAGCCTTGATGGAGCGCTTTACCTCGGTCCAGCCGAACACCACGTTGTCTCCCGCCTACCAGCAGCAGCTGTTCGACGTGCTGCTGGAAGAGCTCAAGCAGCGCGAGCATGAGCCCGTGCTGCTGCCGATGCCCGCCGATGCGCGCTTGCAGGATCTGGCGAATACCTTGCTGGACCGGCCCGACGACACTGCCGGCATCGACGAATGGGCGCAGCGGCTGAACATGTCCTCGCGCACGCTGATGCGCCGCTTCCGCCAGGAAACCGGCGTCACGCTGGGACAGTGGCGCCAGCAGGCCCGCCTGCTGCGCGCCCTGGAGCTGCTGTGCCGCGGCGGCTCGGTCACCGAGGCCGGCTTGTCGGTGGGCTACGAGAGCACCAGTGCCTTCATCGGCAGCTTCCGCGCCGCATTCGGCGTGACGCCCACGCGCTACCTGGCCGAACGCGAGTAGAGTGGCCCCTGCTGCGCGCTTTACGGATCTTCACGGTTCTCCGACAGTTTTGCCGATCTTCCCGAGCACCCCTTGCCTAGTATGACGCCAGGGTTGGACAGGACTTATCGTCCTGCCCGCCATGCATCAGGGGTGTTTCATGAATGACTTGTTTTTTCTTGCGTTGGCGCCGGCCAGGAGCGCGCCGTGAGCCAGCAACGCGTCGGCGCACTGCTCATCCACGGCTTGGGCGGCACCGAATTCGACATGGGCGCCATGCACAAGGTGCTGGCGCGCGCCGGGATCGAGCCCCACGGCGTGACCTTGCCCGGCCATGCCGGTTGTCCGGAAGACCTGCTTGATGTGCGGGTCGAGGACTGGATGGCGGTGGTCACGCAGCGCTATCGCGAACTCTGCGCGCAGTACGAGGTGCTGCACGTCATCGGGATGTGCCTGGGCGCCTTGCTGGCGGTGGAACTGTGCAAGCGCGAATCGCACACGCGGGGCGCGCTGGTGTCGCTGTCCGCGCCGGTATTCCTGGATGGATGGAGCACGCCCTGGTATCGGGCCTTGCGCTATCTGGTGTACCGCCTGCCGGGCGTGCCGCGCCGGATGCGGGTGCGCGAAGAGGATCCATACGGCGTGAAGAGCGAGCTGGTGCGCGCTTTCATCAAGGCGGGCTTTGCGCGCGGCGACGGCTTCCATTATCAATGGGTGCCGCTGGCTTGCGTGCGCCAGGTGGACCGGCTGCGCGGCATGGTCCAGCGGGGGCTGGAGCGCATGCGCTGTCCCACCTTGATCATGCACGCGGAAGAGGATGAACTGACCAGCCCGCGTTCAGCCCGGTTCCTGGCGCGGCGCATACCGGAGGCGACGGTGGTGATGCTGCAGGACAGTTATCACATGATCTGTGTGGATCAGGAACGCGAGCGCGTGATGCGCAACGTCCTGGGATTTTTGGGCAAGGACCCGGACATCGTCCGGATGCGCAGACGTTCGCGCGTGCCCGACGCCGATACCCCTCCCACGCCGGCGATGCTGGCGCAAGCCAGCCATTCCTGCGCGGGCTGAAAGCTGTTGCCTCAGGCCGCGGCGGGCTGGTTGGGGTGCATGGGGCCTTGCGGGTCGTTCTCGGCGTCCGGCCGCGGCGGCACCGGGGACAGCCCCAGCGTCAGCCGCAGACGTTGGCAATCGGGGTTGGGCGAACCGTCGGGCATCCAGATGTCGAATTCCCGGCAAGGCGTGGGGCGGTTCTCGTAAATGGCGCAATGGATGCCGGGCTGGCCGGGTTCGCCGCGCAGCGAGACGCAGCGGCCGCCGCCGGTTTCCGTGCCCTTCATGCAGGCGCGCAGCGGACTCATCTGGGTGACCAGCTCCACCGGTACGTGGCCGCCGTTTTCGCCGGCCAATTCGCCGCAATAGAACGACACCCTGAAATGCGCGCAGCATGCCCCGCAGTCCAGACAGGGGTTGGCGGCCGGATCGTCGCCAGCCAGGACGGCGGGGGAGACGAAGGAGAGGAGCGAGGACTCTAGCAGGGTCATGGAGCGCGGAAGGCTGAAAACCTGTCCAGGCCCCGGCAAGCTCGCAAAACGGGCCGCGTGTTGCGGACCCCCGTACAGCGCCGGGACGCGCGTGGACAGGGCCGGCGCGGGATCAGGGCTGCAAATATTAGCGGGATATGATCGACGGCCGCCATGATTTTTTTGCCCTTTTATCGGGGACGTTGCTGCGGTAGCATCGGTAGCCCCGATAGCGGCCAGGAGCCTGCCCTTGAACGCCAAAACCGAATCCCCCGACGGCCTGGTCCGTTGCGGCTGGGTGGACACGTCCGCCGAATACATGGCCTACCACGATACCGAGTGGGGCTACCCCGAAGGCGACGACCGGGCGCTGTTCGAGCAGCTCTGCCTGGAGGGGTTCCAGTCGGGCTTGAGCTGGCGCACCATCCTGTCCAAGCGCGACGCGTTCCGCCGTGGTTTCGCCAACTTCGAACCCGCCAAGGTGGCGCGTTTCGGCGAAAAAGAGGTGCTGAGGCTGCTGGGCGACGCGGGCATCGTGCGCCATCGCGGCAAGATCGAAGCCGTGATCAACAATGCCGCCCGCGCGCTGGAGATGATCGAGCGGGAGGGCTCGCTGGGCGCCTACCTGTGGCGCTTCGAAGCGCCGAAAGGGGCGCCGTCCACGCGTGGCGCCTCGACTTCGGCGCAATCCGAGGCCCTGTCCAAGGCGTTGAAGAAACTGGGCTGGAAGTTCGTCGGGCCCACCACGGTATACGCCTTCATGCAGTCGGTGGGCATGGTGAATGACCACAGCCCCGATTGCCATTGCCACGCCGCCAGCGAAAAGGCCCGCAAGGCGTTCAAGCGGCCGGCGTAGCGGCCGCCGGGCGGGGGTTCAGGCGGCCGGCTTTTCGCTGGAGCCGGACGATTCGGCAGCCTGGCCTGGCAGGCTGTAGCGGCCTTCGCGATAGGCCCAGCTGGGCCACAGCGCATGCGCCAGCGCCTCGGCGGCCAGGTCCGGATCCAGCGGCATGGGCGCGTATTCCTCGGGCGCCGTATAGCGGTACTGCAGCGGCGTCTTGTTGGGCGCCATCACCAGCAGCTCGTCTTCCTTCAGGTAGCCGTAGGTGCTGTCGTATTGCATGATGGCCCGGCCCGGCGTGCTGCGGGTGAGGTCATGGCCGATCATCGGATGCTCTGTGTCCACGCCTATCAGCGACAGCAGGGTCGGCGCCAGGTCGATCTGGCTGATCAGGCGGTCGTCGCGCCGCGGCTCGATGCCGGCACCCAGGATGACGGCCGGAATGTGGAAGTGGCGCACGGGCACCAGGCTGGCGCCGAAGACGCGGGAATCGTGGTCAGCCGCCACCAGGAACACGGTGTTCTCCCAGTACGGCGAGGCCTTGGCGCGTTCGAAGAACCGGCCCAGCGCCCAGTCGGCGTAGCGCACGGTGTTTTCCACGGTGGCCGGGTTGCCGTCGGTCTGGATGCGGCCCGCCGGGTACTCCCAGGGCGAATGGTTGGACACGCTGAAGGCCAGCGTGAAGGTGGGCTGGTCGCCGTCTTCGCGCAGCAGCCGGTCCAGCTGGTTGAACATGTCCTCGTCCGAGGCGCCCCAGGTGCCGACGAAGGCCGGATCCACGAAGTCGGAGCGGTCCACGATCTGCTTGAAGCCGTTGCCCAGGAAGAAGCCCTTCATATTGTCGAAGTGCGATTCGCCGCCATAGATGAAGCGCGAGTGGTAGCCGTGGCGTCCGAGCAGGTCGGCCAGCGAGAAGAAGCCGCGCTGCGAGCGCGGCAGCTTCAGCACCGCCTGGGCGGGGGTGGGCAGAAAGCCGGTGACCACCGCTTCCAGTCCACGCACCGAGCGGGTGCCCGTGGCGTAGGCGCGGGTGAAGGTCCAGGCCTCGCGCGCCAGGGCGTCCAGCTCCGGCGTCAGGTCGGCGCCACCCAGGCCGGCGCAATACTGCGCGCCCAGGCTTTCTTCCAGGATGATCACCAGGTTGAGCGGCCGCGCCGTCTTGCGGCTGGCCGGCTGGCGGTGCAGGCTGGGGTAGTCCGGGTTGGCGGGCGGGTTGGGCAGGCCGGCCTGCGCCAGCACCAGCCCGTGCATCTTGTCGTCGTCCATGCCGCCGTACACGGCGGAGGCGGACTTTTCGTTCTTCATGCTGTAGACGGCGTAGAACACGTTGTAGAGCGAGTTCAGCGCCAGCGTGTTGAGCATGCCGTCCGAGCTGTAGGCGACCGAGGACGGGTTGATCGGGCGATGGCCCAAGGTGCCGCGGATGGCGAGGATGACGATGGCCAGGATCGCCAGGCTGGCCAGCGGCATCTGCCACCAGCTCAGCGGCGCGTCGGGCTGGGCGTGGCCGAACAGGCCGTAGGCGCCCCAGCCGATCAGCGCCACGACCGCCAGGCCGCCCACCAGCGCGCCCTTGTAGCCGCGCCAGAGCATGCCGGAGACTTCGCGGGGATGTTTCAGATACTCGACGAACAGCCGGTTGGGGCGGGAGTCGTATTCGATGATGAAGGGCGGCGTGGCCACTTCCAGGAAGGCCAGCAGGATGAAAGCGACCAGGTACCAGTAGCCGGCCAGGGTGGCGGCCAGCGGGATGTGGCCGAACAAAGGCGACAGCACGGCCGGCAGCGCCGCCAGCACGGCGATCTGGTGCGCATCGATGCGCAGTCCGCCCAGCAGCAGGGGGATCAGCCCCCCGGCATCGCGCACGCGCTTGGACTGCCAGGCGGCCAGCGCCAGGCGGCTGAGCGTCAGCAGCGCAAACGCCGCCACCACGAAAATCAAGGTCGAATGCCGCATCGGGCCTCCAGGTTGTTCTGCTGCCCGGTCCGATGGGCCGGGGTCTGTCGTTCAGGCATTTGAGCGGTGCCGGCGTCGAAAATTCGGTAGGCGCCGGTGCTCGGGTCATCTTTCGCAGCGCGCAGCCATTTCGTTTTGTAACTGGCTGCTGCGCGGCCAGGCACGCGCCATGCTGGGCAAACCCCGGGCGACGCGTGCCGAGCGGCTTCGCGGGGGCGTCGAGCCTGGAAAAATCCGCACACATTATGGGGCCGGCAACGCCGGACCAAGCCGCGGGCCGCGATACCCTTGGAGGTAACAGGAGCCGGCAGCGGTACGCCGGCCGCAATGCCAAGGATAATAACCATGACGCGCTCTGGAAAAATAGCGATCGGGATTGTAGGGGGAGCGGCGCTCCTCGTGGCGGTACTGGTGGTGGTGATCGCCACCTTCGACTGGAACCGCGCCAAGCCCTTCATTAACGAGCGGGCCAGCGCCGCGATCGGACGCCCCTTCGCCATCAACGGCGATCTCAGCGTTGAATGGGGGCGTGACTCCGACGGGGGCGGCTGGCGCGCCTGGGTGCCATGGCCGCACATCATCGCCAATGACATATCGGTGGGCAATGCGCCCTGGGCCAAGGCGCCGCAGTTCGCGACCCTCAAGCGCGGAGAGCTCAGCCTGGCGCTACTGCCGCTGCTGCGCCAGCGCGTCGTCATCCGCCGCATCCAGCTGACCGAGCCCGCCGCCGACCTGCAGCGGCTGGCCGACGGCCGCGCCAACTGGGAGTTCACCCTGCCGGAAACCGGCGAACCGTCGCCTTGGGTGCTGGACATCAACGAGATCGGCTTCGACAAGGGCCGTGTGGGGCTGGTGGACGAGGTCCTCAAGGCAGACCTGACCGTGCTGGTGGATCCCCTGGGCAAGCCGGTGCCGTTCGCGGACGTGGCCGGCGCGGCCTTCGCGGCGGAAGAGGGCGGCCCCGCGCCCTCGCCGCGCGACTATGTGTTCGGCTGGAAGCTGGACGGCAAGTACAAGGGCCTGGCCACCAAGGGCGAAGGTAAGGTCGGCGGCATGCTGGCCCTGCAGGACGCCAGGCAACCCTTTCCGGTGCAGGCGGACGTGGCTATCGGCGGCACCCGGGCGTCGGTGGCCGGCACCCTGACCGACCCGGTCAACCTCGGCGCGCTGGACCTGCGGCTGAAGCTGTCGGGCGCATCCATGGCGCAGCTGTATCCGCTAACCGGGGTCACCCTGCCGGACACGCCGCCGTATTCCACCGACGGCCATCTGGTGGCCAAGCTGCGTAATCCCGGTGGCGCGGTGTTCGACTACAAGGGCTTCAACGGCAAGGTGGGCAATAGCGATCTGCATGGCGACATCAGCTTCGCGCTGGGCATGCCGCGGCCCAAGCTGACCGGCAAGCTTTCCTCCAAGCAGTTGCGCATGGAGGACTTGGGGCCGCTGATCGGCGTGCCGTCGGGCAAGGTCGCGGGCGCGGCAACGGACCAGGCCAAGGACGCGCCGGCCAAGCCCAAAGGCGGCAAGGTGCTGCCTACCCAGGCCTTTCGAACCGACCGCTGGCGCGACATGGACGCCGACGTCTCGCTGGATGCGGGCCGCATCGTGCACGACAGCAAGTTGCCGCTGTCGGACCTGTCCGTGCATCTGGTGTTGCAGGACGGCAAGCTGGCCCTGGAACCCCTGCGCTTCGGGATGGCCGGGGGCAACATCAATTCCACCATACGGCTCGATGGCTCCGGCGCTACTCTGACCGGTCGAGTCGACATCAGCGCACGCCGCCTGCGGCTCAAGCAGCTCTTTCCCGGCACCGCCGCCATGCAGAAAACGCTGGGCGAGCTGAATGGCGACATGGCGGTGAGCGGCGCGGGGAACTCGGTCGCGGCCTTGTTGGGTACCGCGACGGGCGATGTGAAGATGCTGGTCAATGACGGTGTGATCAGCCGCAGCCTGATGGAGATAGCGGGGCTCAACGTCGGCAACTACGTCGTTTCCAAGCTGTTCGGCGACGACGAGGTGAAGATCAACTGCGGCGCGGCCGACCTGGAAATGAAGAGCGGCGTCATGACGCCGCGGGTGTTCGTGTTTGATACCGAGAACGCGCTCATCAGCATTACCGGCACGGCCGACTTCAAGAACGAGAAGCTGGACATGGACATTACTCCGGACAGCAAGGGCTTCCGTATCTTCTCGCTGCGCTCTCCCTTGTACGTCCGCGGCACCTTCGGCTCGCCGGACGTGGGCGTGCACGTGCTGCCTTTAGCCGCGCGCGGCGCGGGCATGGTCGCTTTGGGGGTGTTGCTGACGCCGGCTGCCGGTCTGTTGGCCCTGGTCGCGCCCAGCACCACGGACGAGAACGCCTGCGGCCCCTTGCTCGAACAGATGCGCAAGCCGCCCAAGGCGCCCGCGCCCGCCACGGCGAAGGGCAAATAGGCGACTCAGGCCGGCGACGCCATGCGCGCGCCGGCCTGGGCGTTGTCGTCCGCGACGCAGACCGCGTTGCGGCCATGGTTCTTGGCGTAATAAAGGGCTTGGTCCGCGCGTTGCAGGACGGCGTCCAGGGTCACGCCATGTTCCGGGTAGGCCGCGACGCCGGCCGAAATGGTGAGCGGAATGGCGATCACACCGGGCTCGGCTGCGATACGCAGGCGCAGCCGTTCCACCAGTCCGATCGCAGCCTCCAGCGGCGCGCCGGGCAGCAGCATGACGAATTCCTCGCCGCCTGCGCGCGCAAGGGTGTCACCGCTGCGCGATCCTTCACTCATCAATTGCGCCAGTTCACGCAGCGCGCGATCGCCCGCCGCGTGGCCATGGCGGTCATTGATGTGCTTGAAGTGGTCGATATCGATGGCCACGATCGCCACCGGCTGTTCCTCGGCCTGCAACAGCGCCAGGGCCTCGTTCAGGCCGCGCCGGTTCAACAAGCCAGTCAAGGTGTCGGTGGTGGTCTCGCGGCGCAGGTCGCGGATCTTGTGGTGGATCGAGGCCAGCCCCATCAGCAGCGCGCGCTTTAGCTGCGCGGCTTCCGAGTACCACGAGCGCACATGGCGGATGCGGTCCGCCGAGTCCGGGTTCTGCATATGCGTGGCGATGCTGGCCAGTTCCCCCAGCGGCCGGGCGATCCAGCGCGACAACAGCCAGATGGACGCCAGCGACAGCAGCAGCAGCGGCAAGGTCTGGCGGGCCGTGGCCAGCAGCAGATCGCTCAGGGGCTGCAAGGTGGCATCCACCGGGCGTTGAGCGATGATGCTCCAGCCCATGCTCGGCACGGGCGCATAGCCTGCCAGCATTTCGCGGCCATGTTCATCCGTGTAGCGCATTTCACCAGTTTCGCCGCGCAGGGCGGCGGCGAAGTCGCTTGGCGAAGGGACGATCCGCCCCAGGCTGCCGCGGTCGGAATGGTAGATCTGCGCGCCGTTGCGATCCAGGACGTACAGGGAGGACTCGCCACGATAGAAATGCTGATTCAGCAGATGGTCCAGCGCATTGTGCTCATGCAGGTAGAACGCGCCGCCGAAAAAGCCCAGGTAGCGGGCGTCGGCCGAAAAAATCGGGTGGGTGTAGAGAATCATCCAGCGGTTCTGGCGGCCTATGTAGGCGGCGCCGACAGTCGGGCGCTGATTGGCTATCGCCTCTATGGTCGCTTCGCTGCGCAGCTGCTGCCCCAGCAAATCCTGGCCCGACGTCGATGTCGCCAACACCTTGCCTTGAGGCGAGACGATAAAGGTGGAGTTGAAGTGGGCCAGCTGCCGTTCCTGCCGTAGCGTCTCGGCCGCCATGTGTTCGGGATGGGTCTCCATGTCGGCCAGCATTTCGGCGCTATATGACAGATAGCGCCTCAGATCGGTCAGGAAAATCTCGGTCGTGGATGCCAGCTTGGAGGCATAGGCCCGGTTGAGTTCCAGTGCGGTATGCAGCAGCAGGTCGCGCTGCACCACGTAGCTCGCGTGCAGGCTGCCGACCAGCGCCAGGGCGACCGAAAAAAGACAGATCCACAGGATGAGACGCCGCAGATCGATCCGGAACATGACGCGATCCATCAGGCGCGGACCCGGCCTTGCGGCAAGCCGGAGGACGGCGGGCTCGCGGTCAGCGCATCCCAGGCGCACATCGCCTGTCTGGCCACGGCTTGCAGGGTTTTGCGGGTGGCGCCGTCGCGCGCCTGGATCGACATGCCGTGCAGCACGGTGGTGTAGAAGGCGGCCAGGCTCTTGAGGTCGGTGCCTGTCGGCAGTTCCCCCTCGGATGCGCCGGCCTGGAGACGGGCCAGGATGCGGCTTTGCATTTCGCGGCGGTTGTCGCCCAGGAAATCGCCCACGCCGGTCTGATTCATGCAGCCTGCCGGCGCGCCCAGCACGATCATGCAGCCAGACGGCGTGCCGGGAGCGGTAAAGCGTTCTGCCGATGCCAGCAGCATGGACAGAATGGCTTCGCGGGCGGTGGGCGCATCTTGCAGCGCGCGCCGCGCCGAACCGCCCTCGGTTTCGCGGTAGAGCTCCACCGCTTCGCGGAATAGTCCTTCCTTTGAGCCGAATGCCCCATAGAGGCTGGGCGAATTGATGCCCATCGCCGCCGTGAGGTCGGTCAGCGATGCTCCGTCATATCCCTTCGACCAGAAGACGTCCATGGCCTTGTGCAAGGCCTGGGCCCGGTCGAAGTTCCGGGGGCGCCCACGTTCTGCCATGGCCATGATTTTACCTGGCAGGGATTTTTGTGGTGATCGATAAAAAAATAGTTGACGGACGTTGGCTGGCTCGGCGAATATATTTGTACTGATCACTACAAATATAGGTATGCCAATGTCGAATCTGACTGGGAAAGTTGTTTTTGTCACCGGCGGAAGCCGGGGTATCGGCGCCGCCATCGTGCGCCGCCTGGCGGCCGACGGGGCCGACGTGGCTTTCACCTACGTGAGCGCTTCCTCGGCCGCCACCGCGCAGGCGCTGGCGCGCGAATTGTCCGCGGACGGGCGCCGCGCGCTGGCGATCCAGGCGGACGCCGCGGATGCCACCGCGGTCCGGGGCGCCGTCGAACGGGCCATTGCCGAGCTCGGGCCTATCGACGTGCTGGTCAACAATGCCGGCATCTTTCTCACCGGCGCCATCGGCGAGACCAGCCTCGACGACTACGAGCGCACCATGGACATCAACGTGCGGGCGCCCTTCGTCGCCATCCAGGCGGCGCAGGATTCCATGCCGGACGGCGGCCGCATCATCAACATCGGCAGCTGCCTGGCCGGCCGCGCCGGCCGCGCCGGCGTCGCGCTGTACGCCGCCAGCAAGTCCGCGCTGGTCGGCCTGACCCAGGGCCTGGCGCGCGACCTGGGCGCACGCGGCATCACCGCCAATGTGGTGCACCCCGGCCCTATCGACACCGACATGAATCCCGCCGACGGCGCGCATGCGGCAGATCTGGTGGCTGTGCTGTCCCTGCCGCACTACGGCGAAGCCCGCGACATCGCCGGCATGGTGGCGTTCCTGGCCGGGCCGGAAGGGCGCTACGTCACGGGCGCGAGCCTGTCGGTGGACGGCGGCTACGCCGCTTGATGCGGCCTGTTTGAAAGTTTTTTCGGGGCGACTTGCACAAACCAAAAAAGCTGCATATAATCTTGCTTCTTCGCACTACACACATAACGAAACGCAGCGGCGGCGGACTAAAAAACGCGCAGCAAAGCGGACGAGACTGAGTGAAGTTGCAGGGCTGTTAGCTCAGTTGGTAGAGCAGCGGACTCTTAATCCGTAGGTCGAGTGTTCGAGCCACTCACAGCCCACCAGAATTCCCAAAGGCCGTTGACGTCACCGTCAACGGCCTTTTTGTTTTTCCTGTTCAAGCGCGCGACGGCAGGCTGTGCGGCTCGCGGGAGCCATGAAAATGCATGCGCTGCGCCATTGAGAAAAGCGGGATGGCGGGACACGGACTTTTGATATGATTGCTAATCATTCTTGTTTCCAAATCTCGACGCGCGTGCCATGTCCGCTCCCGATACCGCCCGCCACGCGGCCTTGTTGACCTGGTACAGCGATCATCACGGTTGGCTGGTCGGATGGCTGCGCCGCAAGCTGGGTTCGTCCTGCGACGCGGCCGACTTTGCGCAGGATACCTTTGTGCGGCTGATCGGCCGCGACGATCTGGCGGCGATCAGGACGCCGCGCGCCTATCTCACAACGACCGCAACCCGCCTGGTGATCGACGACGCGCGCCGGCGCAAGCTCGAAGCGGTGTGCCTGGAGAGTTGGGCCATCCTGCATGGCGGCGAGGCGGCGCCCGCGCCTGAGCAGTTGCTCGAAACCGTGGAGATCCTGGCGGCGTTGGCGCGCATGCTCGATACCTTGCCCGCCAAGCCGCGCAGCGCCTTCCTGCTGCACAGGCTGGAAGGGCGGAACTACGGCGAGATCGCCGCCGAACTGGGCGTATCCACCAGCATGGTGAAGCAGTATGTTGCGCGCGCGCTTGCTCATTGTTACCTGGCGATGGAGGCGGCGTGAAGGCCGGTGCCGTTCCTGCCATCGTGGCGCACGCCGCGCAATGGATGGCCACGCTGCGCGATGAGGGCGCCAGCGACGCCGACCGCGAGGCCTGTCGGCGGTGGCGGGCGGCGGATCCGCAGCACGAGAAGGTCTACCGCCGGCTCGAGGATCTTTGGGGCAGTTTCGACCAGGCGGCAGCCTTTGATTCTCCCGCGGCGGCCCGGCGCATCCTGGAGCAGTCCAGCCGCAAGCCGCGGACTGGCCGCCGCGCCCTGGGGGCGGCGGCGCTGGCTCTGCTGATCTGCGGTGCCGCGCTCTGGCGCATGGCGCCGCCGGCCTGGCTGTTGGCCGATCACCGCAGCGGAGTCGGCGAGTGGCGCGTCATTGAACTGGACGACCATAGCCGCATCACCCTGAACAGCGATTCGGCCATCGACGTGCGCTTCGATGGCCGCCAGCGTCTGATCACCTTGCGGCAAGGTGAAATCCTGGTCGATGTGGCGCACGAGGTTGCGGGGCGCCCCTTCCTGGTGCAGACGGCGGACGGCACTGCGCAGGCGCTGGGCACGCGTTATGCCGTGCGGCGTGGCGACGGCCATACGGATGTGATCGTGCAGGAATCCCGCGTGCGGGCCTGCGCCCAGGCGTCCGCGCCGGTGTGCGCCGATCTGGCGGCCGGGCAGCGCGTGCGCATGGGCGGCGGTCAGGTCGGCGAGGTCGAATCCGTCGATCCGGAGCAGGCGCTGGCCTGGACGCGGCGCAGCCTGGTGGTGGACAACCAGCCGCTGGCCGACGTGCTGGCGGAGCTGGGCCGCTACCGCAAGGGGCGGCTGCAATACGACGCAGGCGCGCTCGACGGCTTGCGCGTGTCGGGGGTGTTCCCGCTGGAAGCGCCTGATCAGGCGCTGGCCTCGCTGGCGGCCAGCCTCCCCATTACGGTCAGCCGATACACCTCTTGGCTGGTGCTGGTGCAGCGCCGTTGAAAAAAAATCCTGCATTCCGCTGTCCCTGGCGCGGTTTGCTTCGTCATGACTCATGAGTAGCCATCAATCTGGAGAGGGTCGTCCGCTCATGAGTCATTCCAAGTCTGCTGCGCGCGCCTTGCGCGCGCTGTCCGCCGCGGCCGCGTTGGCCGCGTTTCATCCTGCCTGGGCGCAGCCGCCGGCAGCGCCATCCGCGACGGCCGCCCGCGCGGTCGATGTGCCGCCCGGTCCGTTGGCGCCAGCGCTGAACCGTTATGCCGAACAGGCTGGCCTGGTCCTGTCGTTCGATCCGGCGTTGACCGCCGGGCTGCAAAGCCCGGGCCTGTCCGGCACGGTGGCGCCCCGCGAGGCGTTCGCTGGGCTGTTGGCCGGCACCGGCCTGGAGGCGGTTGCACGCGGCCAGGCCGGATACACCATCAGGCGCGCGCCCGGCGCCTCCACCAGCACGCTGGAGCCGATCACCGTGCATGGCAGCGGCGAGCAGGCCTGGGGGCCGGTCGACGGTTATGTCGCGCGCAAGAGCGCGACAGCCACCAAGACCGATACGCCGTTGATCGAGACGCCGCAGTCGATCAGCGTCATCACGCAGGCGCAGATGGCGGCGCAGGGCGTCAGCCGCGTGGACGAGGCTTTGCGCTACAGCGCGGGCGTGCGTACCGAGCCCATCTATGACACGCGCCGCGGCACTTACTACGTGCGTGGCTTCAATGTCGCCAACAACGGGCAGTATCTCGACGGCCTGAAGCTGGCCTACTCAGGCGGCTACGGTGGCTGGGAAGTCGATCCCTACACGCTGGAACGCCTGGAAGTCCTGCGCGGCCCCTCGTCCGTGTTGTACGGGCAGACCGTGCCCGGCGGTCTCGTCAACCAGGTCAGCAAGCGTCCGCTGGAGACGCGCAGTGGCGAACTGGCGGTGCAGTACGGCAGCTTTGATTGGAAGCAGCTCTCGGGCGACTTCACCGGCCCGCTGGACGATGCGGGCCATTGGCTCTACCGTCTGACGGCGGTGGGGCGCGAGGGTGGCACGCAGACCAATCACGTCGACGACGACCGCGTCCTGCTGGCGCCGTCGCTGACCTGGAAGCCGAGCGCGGCGACCTCGATCACGCTGCTGGCGCAGTACCAGCACGACCGCACAGGCAATACGGCCAACTTCCTGCCGGCGGCAGGCACGCTCTGGCCTGTTGCCAACGGCCATATCCCCGTGGACTTCTTCACGGGCGACCCGACCTTTGACCAGACCGACCGGCGCAAGGCGCAAATCGGCTACCTGGCCGAGCACCGGGTCAACGATCAGCTGACGCTGCGCCAGAACTTGCGCTATTCCACGCTGGACGTCGATTACCGCAGCCTGGGGGCGAACGGCGGCTGGGTGCAGACGCGCGAGCCCTACACGGACCTGCGCCGGATTTCGCTGGTCAGCAAAGAGGGCTTCCATTTGTTCACGCTGGACAATCAGGCGCAGTTCAACCTGTCTCATGGACCAGTGGCGCACACATTGTTGTTGGGCGCGGATTACCAGGAATCGCGCTTCGACCGACTTTACGGCTTGCGCACGGCCGCGGTGGACCCGATCAATGTGTGGAACCCGGCGTATGGCCGGCCGTTTCCCGGCGCGACGCCGCAGGCGTCCAACGACACCAACCAGGTGCGCCGGCAGTTCGGCCTGTATGCGCAGGACCAGATCAAGTTCTACGACAAATTGGTGCTGCAGTTGGCCGGCCGCTACGATTGGGCGCGTTCCACCACCGGTGAGACGATCCTGCGTACCGGCGTGGAAACCACGACGCGCACCAATGACGAACAGTTCAGCGGCAAGGTTGGGCTGGTCTATCTGGCCGACAACGGTCTCGCGCCCTACGCGTCGTACACCGAGTCCTTCGAGCCGGTGGCGGGCGCGGGCTACGGCGGCACGCCATTCGAACCCACGCGCGGCAAGCAGTATGAGATCGGCCTGAAGTATCAGCCGGCCGGCGCCCGCAGCTTTGCGCAAGTCTCGCTCTTCGATCTGCGCCAGACCAATGTGTCGACGGCGGACCTGGCCCATCCCGGCTTCAGCGTGCAGACCGGTGAAATCCGTTCGCGCGGCATCGAGTTGGAAGGCACCTGGGAAGTCACGCCGCAGTTGAACCTGCTCGCGTCCTATACATACAGTGACGTCAAGGTGACCAAGGCGGCGCGGACCGCGGTCAACCTGGGCAAGCGTCCGCCCTACATTCCCGATCACATGGCGTCGCTGTGGGCTGATTACCGCCTGTCGGCCACGGGACCGCTGGCCGGCTTGTGGTTTGGCGCGGGTGTGCGCTACATGGGGGCGACCAATGACATCCCGGATGCAGTGCGCGTGCCTGCCTACACGCTGGTGGACGCCGCGCTGCGCTATGACATGGGGAGCTACCAGTTCTCGTTGAACGCCAGCAACCTGTTCGACAAGCGCTATGTGGCGGCGTGCGACAGCGTGACCAACTGCTATTACGGCCTGGAGCGGACTGTCATGGCGCGGGTGGCTTACCGCTGGTAGGGCGATTAAGTTCAGGCTTAATGGTGGGTAAACGCAGGTTGAATCACAGCGGCTCCGATGCTCTTTATAGTGGCTCCGTACCCGTCCGAGAGAGCCGCGCATGTCCAGTACCGTCCATTTACCCGCCTATCCCCGCGCCGTGTTGTTCGACCTGCTTACCGCCTTGCTCGACTCCTGGACCGTATGGAACCGCGCCGCCGGCTCCGAGGCTGCCGGCCGAGCCTGGCGCGCGGAGTACCTGCGCCGCACCTATGGCTGCGGCGCCTATCAACCCTATGAGCGCCTGGTGCAGGAGGCCGCGTCCGCGGTCGGCCTGCCGGCGGCGGCGCCGGCCGCGCTGGAAGCGGGCTGGGACGAACTGCCTGCATGGGACGGCGCCCGAGAACTGTTGCAGGCCTTGCGGCCGCATTGCCGTCTGGCCGTGGTCACCAACTGTTCCGCCCGCCTGGGGCGGCGCGCCGCCGGCTTGCTGGGGGTGGATTGGGACGTGGTGGTGACGTCGGAGGAAGCAGGTTTCTACAAGCCCGATCCGCGCCCCTATGAACTGGCATTGGCGCAATTGCAGGTGCAGCCCTCGCAGGCCGCATTCGTCGCCGGGTCCGGTTATGACATGTTCGGCACCAGCAAGGTGGGCTTGCGCACGTATTGGCACAACCGGGTGGGACTGACGTTGCCGGAAGGCGCGGCGCGGCCTGAAGTGGAGTCCGCGCGGCTGGATGCGGCGCTGCCCTGGCTGGAACGGTTCGGCGCAGGCTGACGGCGAGCAATCCCTGGGGGCATGCCGCGCTTTGCCGGCGCGTTCCCGGCATCATCCCGCCGGCAACGAAATCGCATCTCCCAACCCTTTGACCTCCTTCAGCACGAAGGAGGTGTAGACCTCCTTCACGCCCGGCAAGGCGCCAAGTACGTAGCGCGCCAGATCGCCGAAGGCGTCCAAATCGCGGGCGATCACCGTCAACTGGTGATCGTAGCGGCCCGACACGCAATGGCAGGTCAGTACTTCCGGCACGTCCTTGATGGCGTCCTCGAACGCCTTGACGTGCTCCGCACCCTTCATGTCCAGCGAAATCCAGACGAACGCGGTCACGCCGAAGCCCAGCTTCTTGACGTCGACCTCGGCCCGGTAGCCGCGAATCACGCCCTCGTCTTCCAGGCGCTTGACGCGCCGCCAGCAAGGGGAGGGCGTGAGCGAAACGCGTTCGGCCAGATCGGCGCTGGACAGCCGTCCGTCGACCTGCAAGGCGGCCAGGATCTGCAGGTCTGTGGGGTCGAAATTCTTGTTTTGCACGATTTTTCCAAGAAATCCAGGATTTCGCCAATTTCAATCCAAAATATTACACGTTGACGTCAAAAATTCGGAAATATTCGCGATTCGGCTCCGGTATCTTTGTTTGGCTGTTTGAGGGGGCGTCGACACGATGAATGCTCCCCGTTTGAACACTATGGAGCAGACATGAAAGATTCGAATCCGATACGCAAGGCACTCCTGGCCCTGGAGCCTTCCGAGGGCTGCTGGCTGACTTTGGCGAGCCCGGCCGTGGCCGAGGCGATTGCGCATTGCGGCTTCGATTGGCTGGTGGTCGACATGGAGCATGCGCCCAATGATGTGGCGGGCCTGACGGCGCAATTGCAGGCCATCGATGCGGCGCGCGCGCATGGCGCGGCGGCGTATCCGATCGTGCGCGTGACGGTTAACGATGCGGCGCTGGTCAAGCGCGCCATGGACTGCGGCGCCAAGACGATCATTTTCCCGAACATCGACACGGTCGAGGACGCGCGCCGCGCCATCGCGGCCATGCGCTTTCCCTTCGAAGGCAATGGCGGCGTGCGCGGGGTGGCGGGGCTGGTGCGGGCCGGCATGTATGGGCAAGACCCGTCCTACGTCAAGCTGGCCAATGAGCAGGCCTGCGCGGTCCTGCAGATCGAATCGGCGCAGGCGGTGCGCAACGTGGAAGCCATTGCCGCCCTGCCTGGGGCGGATTGCCTGTTCGTCGGCACGGCCGATCTGGCGGCCAGCCTTGGCCGCCTGGGCGACATGGCCCACGCCGAGCTGCGCGAGGCCGTGAGCCGCGTGATTGAGGCCGGCCGGGCGGCGGGCAAGGCGGTCGGCATTTTCGCCAACGATCCCGAAGAGGCGGCGCGCTACCGCAAGCTGGGGGTGCAGTTCATCGCCTTGCACTCCGACGTGGCCTGGCTGGCCCGGGGCGCCCGTCAGGCGCGCGCGCAGTTCGACGCGGCGTGCCGCTGAGCGGGCGGCGCGATCTCTTTCTTCTGGCAAGACAGGAACAGGCATGAATACAGCAGTATCTTCCGGCGGCTTCAGCACGACCGCGCGCGCTAGCGTGCAGACCTTGCGTTCGTCGCAAATCCGCGAAGTCGCCAATGCAGGCATGGGCCGCGCCGACGTGCTGCCGTTCTGGTTCGGCGAGCCCGACGAGCAGACGCCGGCAGCATTCCGCGACGCGGCGATCGCCCATATCGCTTCCGGGCAGACGTTCTACGTCCAGACCCTGGGTGTGCCGGTGTTGCGTGAACGCCTGGCCACGTATGTGAGCGGCCTGCACGGCCAGCGCGACGTGGACAACATCGCGGTGACCAGTTCGGGCACGTCGGCGTTGATGACCGCCGTGCAGGCCCTCGTGGGCGCGGGCGACCACGTGGTTGCCGTGACGCCGCTGTGGCCCAACCTGGTGGAAATGCCCAAGGTGCTGGGCGCGCGGGTGACGACCGTGGCGCTGTCGTTCTCGGAGAGCGGCTGGCGCCTGGATCTGGACGCTTTGCTCAGCGCCTTGACGCCGGATGTGCGGGCGCTTTTGGTGAATTCGCCGAACAATCCCACGGGCTGGGTGATGACCGCCGAGCAGCAGCGCGCGGTGCTGGAGCATTGCCGCAAGCAAGGCATCTGGATCATCTCCGACGATGTCTATGAACGCTACTACTACGAAGGCGCGGTGGCGCCCACGTTCCTCGACATCGCCGCGCCGGACGATCGCGTGGTCAGCTGCAACTCGTTCTCGAAGGCCTGGCTGATGACGGGCTGGCGCGTGGGCTGGGTGGTGACGCCACGCGGACTGCTGCCGGAGATCGGCAAGCTGATCGAATACAGCAACACCTGCACGCCCGGCTTTGTGCAAACCGCCGCCTTGTGCGCGCTGGAACAGGGCGAGCCCGTCATCGCGCGCACGGTGCAGCGGCTGCGCTTGGCACGCGACCATCTGGCGGCGAGGCTGGGCGAGGTGCCTGGGGTCGAGCTGGCCGGCGCGGCGCCGGGCGCGATGTACACCTTCTTCCGCGTCCGCGGCGTCTCGGACAGCCTGGCGTTCTGCAAGGACCTGGTGGTGCGCGGCGGCCTGGGCCTGGCGCCGGGCGTGGCTTTCGGTCCCGAGGGCGAGGGCTATCTGCGCTGGTGCTACGCCAGCGCGCACGAACGCCTGGATGAAGGCGTGGCTAGACTATCGCGCTTTCTGGACGCGGCCCGGGGCCAGGCAGCCTGAGCGCCGGCGCCGGACCTCAACATTAGGGCAAGACCCATGAATACTCCTGAGCTTCCCCGTTCCCTGGAATGGATAGAACGGCTGGTGCGCTTCGATACGACCAGCCGCCTGTCGAACCTGGGCCTGATCGAAACGGTGCGCGACCACGTGGCTGCGGCCGGGCTGGCGCCTCGGCTGATCTACAACGCCGACGGCAAGAAGGCCAACCTCTTCGTGACCGTCCCCGCGGCCGACGGCGGCACCCAGGGCGGGGTGGTGCTTTCGGGCCATACCGACGTCGTGCCGGTGGACGGCCAAGCCTGGAGCAGCGATCCGTTCGCGCCCGAAGTGCGCGATGGCCGGCTCTACGGACGCGGCACCTGCGACATGAAGGGTTTCATAGGGACGGCGCTGGCCATGCTGCCCTCGTTCACGTCGCGGCGCCTGCGCGTGCCGCTGCATCTGGCGCTGAGCTATGACGAGGAGGTCGGCTGCCTGGGCGCGGACGCCATGCTGCGCGAGCTGGCGAAGCTGGAGATCCGGCCCGATAGCTGCATCGTGGGCGAGCCGACCGAAATGCGCGTGATCTCGGCGCACAAGAGCAGCAATCTGTACCGCTGCACCGTGCATGGGCATGCCGCGCATTCTTCATTGACGCCGCGTGGCGTCAACGCGATCGAATATGCGGCGCGCGCCATCTGCCACATCCGCGATATGGCCGACAGCCATCGCCAGAACGGACCGTTCGACCAGGACTTCGAGGTTCCGTACACCACCGCCAACACCGGCACGATCTCGGGCGGCCTGTCCGTCAACACGATCCCGGACCGTTGCCAGTTCGAGTTCGAATTCCGCACCATCCCGGGCGTGCTGGCGCCGGACGTGATCGGCGGCCTGCGCCGCTACATCACCGGCGAACTGCGCGACCGCATCAAGGCGGAGCACCCGCAGGCCGACATCGAACTGGAGGCGATGGCGGAAGTGCCGGGTTTCGATACCGCCGCGACCGCCGAGATCGCGCGGCTGGCGCAGGCGCTGACCGGTATGCGCGGCACCGAGAAGGTGGCGTATTGCACCGAGGCGGGCTTGTTTCAGCGGGCAGGAATGACGGCCGTGATTTGCGGTCCGGGCAATCTGCAGCAGGCGCACCGGCCCGATGAGTATGTGGCGCTGTCGCAGATCGGCCTGTGCGAACAGTTCATGGAAAAGCTGGCGGGCCATCTTGCGATAGCCCGTCCATAAGTTGATCGATAGTTAATTCTTCAAAAAAACAGAGGGAAAAATGGCTTACTCGGAGAAGACAACGTGGAATGCGGCGGCCGCTGCCCGCGACAAGGCGGCGCCATCAGGCGACCGGCGCGCCCAGGCGCGGCGCGCGGTGATCGCCGCGTCCATCGGCAATGCGCTCGAATGGTTCGACATGATCGCGTACGGCACCTTCGCGCTGATCATTGCCAAGCTGTACTTTCCGTCCGCCAGTGAGAGTTCCTCGCTGCTGCTGGCGCTGGCCACGTTCGGCGTGTCGTTCCTGATGCGGCCGCTGGGCGCCATCGTGCTGGGAAGCTATGCCGACCGGGCCGGGCGCAAGGCGGCGCTGACGGCTTCCATTTTCCTGATGATGATAGGCACGCTGATCATCGTGGTGGTGCCCACGCACGCGCAGATCGGCGTTGCCGCGTCGGTCATCATCCTGGTCGCACGGTTGATCCAGGGCTTTTCGGCGGGCGGAGAGTTCGGCAGCGCGACGGCCTTCCTCATCGAATATGCGCCGGATCGGCGCGCCTACTATGCCAGCTGGCAGGTCGCCAGCCAGGGCGCCGCGATCCTGCTGGCGGCGCTGTTCGGCGCCGTGCTCAACGCGACCTTGACCCAGGCGCAGCTGGAAAGCTGGGGCTGGCGCATTCCGTTCGTGTTCGGCCTGCTGATTGCGCCGGTGGGCTACTACATCCGCCATCACATGGATGAGACGCCGGAATTCAGCGCGGCGCAGGCTTCGGCTTCGCCCCTGAGCGACATGTTTGCGGGACAGAAACTGCGGCTGCTGGTGACGGTGGGCTTCGTGGCGCTGGGCTCGGTGGGCAACTACCTGGCGCTGTATATGCCCACGTACTCGATTCGCCAGCTGGGCCTGCCGCCGACCATCGGCTTTCTGGCGACGCTGGTCACGGGCGTCATCATGACGGTAGGCGCGCCTTTTGTGGGCGCGCTGGCTGACCGGATCGGACCCGCGCGCATCATGACGGCCGCGGCCCTGTTGACCGCAGTGCTGTGCTATCCCTTGTTCTATCTGCTGGTGTCGTATCCGACGGTGGGCGTGCTGATGATCGTCCAGGTCATTCTGGGCTTGTTGGCGACGCTGTACTTTGCGCCCATGCCGGCGCTGATGTCCGCGATTTTCCCGGTGCAGGTGCGCACCACGGGCCTGTCATTGGGCTACAACATCGCGGTGACGATCTTCGGCGGCTTCGCGCCGTTCATCCTGACCTGGCTGATCGCGACCACCGATTCCAAGCTGTCGCCGAGCTACTACCTGCTGGCCATCGCGCTCATGGCCATGGTGTCGCTGAACGTGGCGCGCCGGACGTTCCAGCAGCGCTAGGCGCCAGGCGCCGGCCTTCGCCTTGAAGGCCGGCCCGCGCTGGGCGGAATGTAGCCCATTGTTGCGGGATTGCGCGCCTTTTCGCTCCGGCTGGGGCCGCGCCGTACAGCGCGGCCGCGCTATCTTCAGGACCCTGCTGATAGTACAAAATGTTGCCTGCCTCCCGTCCCGCGCTTGCTAGCATGGTCTGGCCGGAATGATCCGGCACACCGACGGAATAAGTGGAGGTTGCCATGAGCTCAAGAACAATATTCAACCGGATCGCAGTTGTCGCGGCCACGGGTGCCTTGCTGGCGGGATGCGCCACGCAGCAGCAGACCAACACGGCCGTGGGTACGGGCGCCGGGGCGGCCATCGGCGCCGGCATCGGCGCCTTGATCGGCCACGGCAAGGGCGCGGCCATCGGCGCCGGCATCGGCGCGGTGGCGGGCGGCCTGGTGGGCTACAACTGGAAAGTGGTCAAGGAAGACGTGCAGAAGTCGGGCGCTTCATCGTTGGGTATCGACGTGGTGGAAATGCCCGATGGCAGCCTGAAGGTCAACATTCCCAGCGGCGTGTCGTTCGATACCGACAAGACGCAGCTCAAGCCCGCGTTGCTGCCGGTGCTGGACAGCGTGGCGCGTTCGCTCAACCAGCATCCTGAATTGCGGGCCAAGGTGGTCGGCCATACCGACAGCACGGGCGCGTTGGCGCACAACCAGACGCTGTCGGTCAATCGCGCCAAGAGCGTCACGGACTACCTCGGCAAGCAGGGCGTGGCAGCCGGCCGCCTGACGGTCGAAGGCCGCGGACCGAACGATCCGATCGGCGACAATGCGACCGCCGAAGGCCGCGCGCTGAACCGCCGCGTGGAAATCTACCTGTACGCGGTCCAGCAGTAAGCCTGGGCCAGCCCAGTGTCCGAGGCGGCTGGCGCAACGCGCCGCCGCCTTTTTTTTCCGGAGTCCGTCATGAGCATGTTTCCTCCCGCCCGCGTCGGCACCGATACCGCCGTGGCCGCTTTGTCAGGTTGGCAGGCGGTTGCGATGCGCGACGCCATCGAAAAGCGCTTCCGCTTTCCCAATTTCAATGCGGCATTCGGCTTCATGGCGCGCGTGGCCATGTTCGCGGAGAAGCTGAACCATCATCCCGAATGGACCAACGTCTATAACCGTGTGGACGTGACCCTGACCACGCATGACGCTGGCGGCGTGACCGAATTGGACGTGCGCATGGCGCAGTTCATGGATGAGGCGGCTGCGCAACTGGGCGCGACCGCGCCTAAGGGCTAGGGCCTGAGCGAGTTGCAATCGCGGCTGTGGGCTAGTCTTCCGCCCCGTCCGCGTCCGGCTGCAGATGGCCGATCACGCGGTCCAGCATGTCGCCCAGCAGGCGTTGCTCGTCGTCGCTGAGGCAGTTGAAGATCTCCTCATTGCGGCGGGCGATCAGGTCGATGACGCGCTGGTATTGCGCCAAGCCGGCCGGGGTCGGCGCCAGCACCACGCCGCGCCCGTCGGAGGCGGACATGGTTTTTTCCACCAGGCCGCGGTCCACCAGCGCCTGCGCCGAGCGGCTGGCCTGGCCCTTGTTCAGATTGGCCGCGCGCGCCAGGTCGTTGACCGAGAGCGGCGCGTAGCGGCCGATGGCCGCCAGGCAGCGCGCCTCGCCTAGCGGAATGCCGCAGTCTTCCAGATAGGCGCGATTCGTGTCCCTGTCCGTGATCTTGTTGAGCACGTGCAGGCGGTAGGTCAGGAATCGTTCGAGGGCGGGCGGGTTCACGTCGGGCGGGTAGAAGCAGAGGCGGGACAGTGTGCCACAGGGTCGTTGGCCAGGCAGGCGGCTTCCGCCTGGGCCAGCAGCGCGGCGGCGTCGCGCGCATCGCTCAAGCGGGCCAGCAGCGACAGGCTCAGGATCGACAGGAAGAGCGACGCTTGCTCTTCGCCGACGCGCGTCAGGGCTTGCGCCATGGCGGTATAGGTCTGGTCCAGTTCATCGTTGTTCATGCTTGGTCTTCCTTGGGCGCATCCAGGGCGATCGAGGGGTAGTAGGGCCGGAGGGCGGCGCGCAGGGTGGCGGCCGCGGGGGCGATCCAGCGGCCCAGTACGTAGCCGTCCGGCCGCAGCAGGTAGACGGCGCTGCCTTGGGCGCCATAGCGCTGGCGCAGTTGCCCGCGCGTGTCCTGCAAGGCGTCGGCGCCCGTCTTCAGCACGCGCAGCGGCTGGGGGGCATCGCGAGTGGCAGCGGCCAAGGCCTCCAGTTCCGCTGCCAGCCTGGCGTCGGGTTCGAGCGCCAACGCCACGAAGCCTGCGCCGAAGCACGCGCTGAGATGCAGCGGCGCGCCGCGATCCTGCAGCAGCGCTTCGGGCGCGGGCTGGCCGGGCGCGGCGGCGGCGCCGGCTTGCGGCGCGCCGTCAGCCAGATTCAAGGGCGAGGCATCGTAGGAGATGGGCGCCGACTGCCGCGGGTTGATCAACTGGCGCACTCGCTCGTCCGAGAGGGCCAGACGCAGGGCGGCCTCGCGCATCAGGCGGAAGCCGAAATCCGGCGGAGCCATGAATTCGGTGCTCTTGGCGCCGTAGGCCAGGTTCTGGCGGGTGGCGTGGACGCGCTCCACGCTGTAGCTGTCGAGCAGGCTGTCGGGGGCCTGGCCTTGCAGCACCCAGGCCAATTTCCAGGCCAGGTTGCCCGCGTCGTCCAGCCCCGAGTTCAGGCCTCGCACGCCGAAGATCGGCACCAGGTGGGCGGCGTCCCCGGCGAACAGCACGCGTCCGTGGCGGTAGCTGTCCAGCGTCAGGCACTTGGCGTTGTAGATGGAGATCCACAGCGGCTTCCAGGGTGCGGTCTCGCCGATCATGTCCAGATGGCTCTGCACGCGCGGCAGCACGTTCTCCGGCTTGACGGCCTCCTCGGGATCTTCGTCGTCGCGGATCTGGTAATCCACGCGCCAGACATTGCCGGGCTGGCGATGCATGAGCAGGGTGGAACCGGGATTGGACGGCGGATCGAACCAGGCCAGGCGCTCCACCGGACGGCTGGATGCCTGTTCGATGTCGACGATGACGTAGCGCCCTTCGTACTGCATGCCTGTCAGCTTCAGGCCCATGGCCTCGCGCACGGTGCTGCGGCCGCCATCGCAGGCGATCAGCCAGTCGGCGCGCACGGTGTGGCGGCCGCCTTCGGCTTCCACTTCGGCCGTGACGCCGTCCGCGTCCGTCTGCAGGCCTGCAAGCCGCGCCGACCAGCGCAGCGCGGCCCGTTCCGGATGGCGCTGCATGGCCTGGTGGGCGTACTCCTCGACGGCGTACTGCTGGATATTGACCATGGGGGCGTAGCGTTGCAGCGGGTCGTGCGGCATTTCGAAGTGCAGCACCTCGCTGTTGCGGTAGTAGCTGCGGCCTCCGGTCCAGGCCAAGCCGGTGGCGGTCAGGGGGCGGTCGGCGCCGACCCAGCCCATGATTTCCTGTGACCGCCGCGAAATGCAGATGGCGCGGCTGCCGCTGCAGTAGTCGTCGTCCGCCTCCAGGGGCAGCGTAGCGATGCCGTATTCGGCCAGCAGGGCGGCCAGCGTCAGGCCGACGGGGCCGCCGCCGGCGATCAGGACGGGAACGTGCGCGGGTAGCGGCATGCTGTCTCCGGCTATTTGGTTGTTTGCGCAACTATATTCTCAAAAAGGTTGTACGCGCAACCATATTGTTGGGGCAAAAAAAACCCGCCGGATCAGGGCGGGTCGTCGGGCTGTAGGGGCGTTTCAGTTGCGCACGTAATAGATACGCATCGCCTGCTGTTTCTGCGCACCGTCCAGTACGCGCAGCACCACGACCTTGGCCGTGAAACCATCGGGCAGCTTCAGTTGGCCCAGCGCGTAGTCGTAACGGTCGACGTTCAGGGCAGGGCCTTCGGGCGTGACGGTGGCGGCGCGGCCATTGGGATAGGTGCCGTCGATGGAGAAGGTCAGCGTGCCCTTGAACGGCGCGCCTTGGCGCTCTTCGCGCATGACCAGCACCTGGTAATCCAGCAGGCCGGGCGCGCGCTTGAAGGTGGCGGAGCGGATGCCCAGGTTGCCGCCGCGCGGGTCGGCCGGCATGGCGTCCTGGAACAGCACCAGTTCCTTGTTCAGCGTGTCGATCTTGCTGCGGGCGTCAGAAAGGTCGGCGGTCAGTTTTTCGTGGCCGGACTTGTTGGCGTCGCGCTGCTGGGTGGCTTCCTCGAGCTGGCTTTGCAGGCGCTGGCGCTCAAGATTGGCCGTGCTGAGTTCGCTGTGCAATTGCTCGGACTGTTCCACGGTCAGGCGTTGCGGACCGTAGTTGGTCTGCAGGAAGAGCACGCCGCCGGCGCCCAGGGCGATGCCCACCAGCAGCAGGACCAGCCAGCGCGGCATGCGGCGCGTGCGTTGGCCGGGCTGGTATACGGAGGGCTTGAACACAGCCCGTTGCGATCTTCCGAACATCCCCATTCCTAGAAAACTTCCTGTATGTTTGCTCGCCCGCGCGCAGCGCGCGCAGGTCAAAGCGCTAGAGAATACCCCGTTAGCCGGGGCGGTTGGGTGCGCGGACAAGCCTGGTTGCGCACCTTGATATTGTGAAATATGTGGACATCAGCGGCCCTGTCCGTTGAGTTCGGCATCCAGGTCCGCCAGCCGCTGCGGCGTGCCGACATCCGTCCATTTGCCCGCATGGCGCGCGCCGCGCACCAGGCCGCGGGCCATGGCCTGCCGCAGCAAGGGCGCCAGGGGCGCCGCCGCGCCCCGGGGGACGTCGGCGAACAACGAGGGATGGTAGACGCCGATGCCAGCAAAGGTCAAACGAGGTTCGCCCTGGGCATGGACGCTGCCGTCGGCCTCCAGCCGGAAATCGCCGGCCGGGTGCTGCGGCGGATTGTCCGCCAGCAGCAGCCAGGCGCCGCCGTCGGGGAGGGCGCCTGCCAGGTCCTTCGCCGCGGCAGGATCCCAGTCGCACCAGACGTCGCCGTTGATGACCAGGAAAGGCTCGCCGCCCAGCAGGGGCAGCGCCTGGGCGATGCCGCCAGCGGTTTCCAGCGCGGTCGTTTCCGCCGAATAGCGGATGCGCACGCCGTGCGCGGCGCCATCGCCCAGCGCCCGCTCGATCTCGTGGCCGAGCCAGGCGTGGTTGATGACGACGTCGCGGATGCCGGCGGCCGCCAGCCGGCGCAGGTGCCAGACGATAAGCGGCTGGCCACCCACGGCCAGCAGGGGCTTGGGCAGGCTGTCAGTCAGCGGGCGCATGCGTTCGCCGCGCCCCGCCGCGAGGATCATGGCCCGCATCAGAACGTGTACCCGACGCTGACCTGGCGGTCGTCCAGCTTGTCCAGCAGGCGCAGCAACGGCGTGAAGACGCTGTAGCGCTGGGCCACCTGGCGCACGTAGCCATTCATGCGCGGCATGTGGGCCAGGTAGTGCGCCTTGCCGTCGCGGTGGTTCAGGCGGGCGAACACGCCCAGGATGCGCAGATTGCGCTGCAGGCCCATCCATTCATAAGCGCGGTGGAATTCGGCGAAATCCGGATCCACCGGCAAGCCTGCCGCCCGCGCCATTTCCCAGTAGCGGATGGCCCAATCCAGTTGCTGGGGCTCTTCCCATGTGGTGCGGGCGTCGGTCACCAGCGAGGCCAGATCGTAGGTGATGGGACCGATGAGCGCATCCTGGAAGTCGATGATGCCCGGATTGGGGCCGTATTGTGGCTGGTCGCAGACCATCAGGTTGGGCGAGTGGTAATCGCGGTGCACCAGCACCTGGGCCTGTCCGCCATTGCTGGTGGACAACAGCGCGAAGATCTTTTCCAGCGCGTTCGCGGTCTTGTCGTCCAGCGTCACCCCGTGGTGCTTTTGCACGTACCACTCGGGGAACAGCTTGAGCTCGTCGGCCAGACGGGTGGTGTCGTAGGTGCCCAGGCCGGTGGTGGATGCCTGCTGCAGGCGGACCAGCGCGGCCAGGGCCTCGCGGTACAGCGTCTGCAGTTCGCTGTCCGGCAGTCCCGCCTGGATGCGCTGGTAATAGGTCTGTTCGCCCAGGTCGGACAGCAGCAGCAGGCCCTGGTCCAGGTCCTGTTCCAGCACGGCGGGCACGTTCAGCCCGACGTCCGCCAGCAGGCGGTCCACGTGCAGGAAGGGGCGGCAATCCTCGTGCGCGGGCGGGGCGTCCATGACTATCAGGGTGCGCTCGCCGGCGTCCAGCCTGAAATAGCGGCGGAAGCTGGCGTCGGCCGACGCCGGACGCAGCGTGTCGATGGCCAGGTTCAGGCTGGCGGGCAGGCTGCCCAGCCAGTTGCGGATCAGCTCCAGGCGGGGGTCGTGATCGTTTTTCAAGGAAGATCCGTGTCAGAAAGGCAATATTGCTGAGAATTGTGTTCCGAGCACATAAGTCTGGGCCTATGGCGCGGCTTCTCTATAATACCGGCTCGTTTCCGTTAGCATTGGCCCTCCGTGGGTGCCGGTGTCGCGTTCCCACCATCGTCAAAAAGGGCTGTTTTCACTCGTGCGCAAGGTTCGATGGTTGATCCTCTCTGCTGTCAGTGTCGCCGCCGGCGCCGTTCAGGCCCAAGGTAGCCAGGGCAGCGTTCCCGCCGCGTCGTCGACCTCGGCGACTCCCGTGTTGCGCACTTCGCCGGGCTTGCGGATGCACCGCCTGCCGGACGACAGCATTCCCGCCTTCATGGAGGCGGACTCCATCGATGGCGATCCGGATTCCGACCTGACCCTGACCGGCAACGCCCAGGTGCGCCGCATCGACAGCGTGATCAAGGGCGATCGCATCAACTACCGCAAGGACACGGGCGAAGTCGACGTCCAGGGCAGCGCGCGCATGATGCGCGACGGCACCCTGGTGATCGGGCCGAACGCCACATTCAACGTGGACAAGTCCTCGGGAGAGATCGAAAAGCCCAATTTCTGGATGGGCGCCAACGGCGGCTTCGCCGTCGCCGAGCACGCGGACATATTCAGCCGGTCGCAGATGCGGCTGCACACAGTGACTTACAGCGGCTGCGCCTGCGAAACGCCGTCCTGGTACATCAAGGCCAAGACCGTCGACATCGACTTCGACGAGAACGAAGGCGTGGCGCGCAGCGGCGTGCTGTATTTCAAGGACGTGCCCATTCTGGCGTCGCCCTACATGACCTTCCCGGTCAAGAAGGAGCGCAAGTCGGGTTTCTTGATGCCGACCTACGGCACTACCAGCCAGGGCGGCTTCGATTTTTCGATTCCGTATTACCTGAATCTGGCGCCGAACTATGATCTGACCGTGCAGCCGCGCTATTTCTCCAAGCGCGGGCTGCAGATGGGGGGCGAGTTCCGATACATTGGATCCGGTTATGGCGGGATTGCGACTGGCACCTATCTGCCCAACGACAATCTGACCGGCACCGACCGTTGGATGTACTGGTGGCGTCATCAGCAGTTGCTCGGCAACGGGTTCTACGCGGACTGGGACCTCGCCAAGGTCTCGGATGACAATTATTTTCGCGATATTTCCCAGCTAGGCTTGAACCAGGCGTCCACAACGTATCTGCCTCAGCGCGGCCGGGTGGGCTGGACATCCAATTACTGGAATGCATACGCCCAAGTCTACAAATTTCAGACGCTTCAGGATCCTGACGCGCCATTGTCTCCCCAGTACGACAAGGTGCCCGAACTGTATCTGCGCGGTGCGCGCTACGACTGGGGGGGCTTTGACGTGGACTGGACGTCGACCGCCGTGCGTTTCAGGAAGCCGTTGCTGGACGGCACGCGCACCGGTCCGGAAGGCGATCGCTTGCAGTCGTACCCGACGGCCTCCTATCCGATCGTGCGTCCCGGCTGGTTCGTGATTCCCAAGGCGGGTGTCCACTATACGCAGTATCAGACGAACTGGTACAGCAGGGATTGGCTCGGCCTCAACGCCAATACTCCAAACGCCGGTACTTCGGCAGGCTATCCACAGTCGCAATCGCGTACAGTGCCGATCATGTCGTTGGACTCGGGCCTGATCTTTGAACGCGACACCAAGCTATTCGGCAAGGCTTCTACGCAGACACTGGAGCCGCGCCTGTACTATCTGTACGTGCCATACCGCGATCAGTCCAAGCTGCCTACCTACGATACGGCTCTGGCAGATTTCAGCTTCTCGCAGGCGTTCGATGAGAACATCTATACCGGCGGGTGGGACCGTATCGCGAATGCAAACCAGCTGACCGCGGCGTTGACTACGCGTTGGCTCGATGCCGATACCGGCTTCGAACGTCTGTCGCTGGCTGTGGCGCAGCGGTTCTACTTCGCGGACCAGAAGGTCACGCTACCCTACGAGACGCCGCGCGAAAACGTGCGCTCCGACTTTTTGGTAGGGGCTAGCGCAGCCTTGACCGATACGCTCAGCACGGAAGTCGCGGCCCAATACAACCCCTATGACAACAACTGGTCACGCGGTCTGATCAGCGCACGTTGGTCCCCCCAACGCCTGACTACGGTCGCCTTGTCCTATCGCTATCAGCGTGACCCCCAGCCGGGTGTCGCCTATCAGCCGCAAGGTCAGAACCAGGTCAGCATGGCAGTCCAGTGGCCCTTCAGCAAGCGCTGGTACGGTGTTGGTCGAGTCGACTATTCCTTGCGTTCCGGACCCTCCAGCACCATCGCCGATACGTCGGACTCCCCCCGCGTGACGCAGGCCATCGCAGGCCTGGAGTACAAGGGAGATTGCTGCTGGGTGGGCCGCGTGGTCTACCAGCGGTACGCTGTGTCGGCCACGGACGCCAACTCCGCAGTGTTCTTCCAGCTTGAGCTGACCGGCCTGGGTTCCCTCGGAACCGACCCGATGAACCTGCTGAACAGAAGTATCCCCGGCTACTCGCGCATCACGCCGCCAGTGCCCACCGGGACCACATTTGAAAGGTATGAATGATGCGTAGGTTGCACTCTTTGCGCCGCCTCTCCGGCAATGCGCTGCTGTTGGCCGTGTGCGCCGGCTTGCCCGTGGCCCATGCGGCCGAGCAGGGCGGCAAGGCCGCGAGCAATGGCGCCAAGCCGAATTCCGCCGCGCAGAAGAACGCTGCGCCGGCGCCTGCGCCTCAGCGCGAGCAATTCGTCGACGGCATTGCCGCCGTGGTGGACAAGGACGTGATTACGTTGCGCGAATTGCGCGACGCGTCCCAGCGTATTTCAGGTGAGTTGAAATCCCGCGGCATCCAGGTGCCCGATGACCAGACCCTGCAGCATCAGGTGCTGCAGCGCTTGATCATGGAGCGCGTGCAGCGCCATGAAGCAGACCGTCTGGGCATACGGGTGGACGATGCGCAAGTCGATCAGGCGATCCAGACCATCTCCGCCCGCAACAAGATCACCGTGGCCCAGTTGCGCCAGGAAATCGAAAAGTCCGGCACGAACTGGGATGGCTACCGCAAGTCGCTGCGCGACGAAATCCGCACCGATCGCCTGCGCCAGCGCGCGGTGGATTCGACGATCGTGATTTCCGATGCCGAGGTCGACGCTTTCCTGAAGGACCAGCGCCGCAATCCGGCGTTCGGCGCGGCGCCGCAGGCGGCCCCGCAGCCGCAGGCCCAACCGCAGGCTCAGCCGCAACCCGAACCCCAGCAGGCCGCCGCGCCGTCGGGTCCGATGCTTTACGCCCTGGCCCAGATCCTGGTGCGCGTGCCTGAAGGCTCGTCGCCCGAGCAACTGGCCGCGCTGCGCAAGAAGGCCGAAGGCCTGCTGGCGCAAGCCAAGCGCGGCGACGACTTCGCCAGCCTGGCCGCCGCGGCCTCGGACGGTCCCGAAGCCTTGCAGGGCGGCGTCATGGGTGTGCGCCCGCTGGACGGCTGGCCCGACCTGTTCGTGCAGGCCGTCAGCAATCTGCAGAAAGGGCAGGTCAGCAGCCTGATCCAAAGCGGCAACGGCTTTCACATCATCAAGGTGATGGACCGCGGCACCGCCCAACCCGCGCCTGCCCGCACGGCCCGCGCCCCGGCGCCGGCCCAGGCGCCGCAGCCCGCTGCCGCGCCCGCGCAGACGCCCGCGCACCAAGGCCCGGTGGAAGTGATGCAGACGCGCGCCCGCCACATCCTCATCAAGACCTCCACCGTCATGAGCGACGAACTGGCGCGTCAGCGCCTGGAGCAGGTCCGTCAGCGCCTGGTGAGCGGCGGCGCCAAGTTCGAGGACATGGCGCGCCAGTATTCGCAGGACGCCACCGCCCCGCAAGGCGGCGAACTAGGCTGGCTGAACCCGGGCGAAACCGTGCCGCCGTTCGAGGCCGCCATGAACGCCTTGAAGCCGGGCGAGATCAGCCAACCGGTGCAATCGCCTTTCGGCTGGCACCTGATCGAAGTGGAAGAGCGCCGCCAGCACGACGCCACCGACGACATGGCCCGCATGAAGGCTCGCCAGATCCTGTTCGAACGCCGTGCCCAGCCCGCTTTCGAAGATTGGCTGGAGCAGCTGCGCGCCCAGGCCTACATCGACAACCGCCTGGAAAAGCAGCAGAAGATCCAGCAGAACAACCGTTAAACGCATTACAGGCATTACATGTCACAGCACCAGGCGCGCAAGCGTTTCGGCCAGAACTTCCTGACCGACGAGAGCGTGGTCGAGTCCATCGTCCGGGCGGTGTCGCCCGCCCGCGACGACACCGTGGTCGAGATCGGCCCGGGCTTGTCCGCGCTTACCCGGCCGCTGCTCGAACGTCTGGATCATCTGACGGCGGTCGAGATCGATCGCGACCTGGCGGCGCGACTGCGCAAGCAGTTCGACGCCAGCCGCCTGACCGTGGTCGAGGCCGATGCGCTGACCGTGGATTTTTCCCAGTTCGGACCGGCGCTGCGGGTGGTGGGTAATCTGCCTTACAACATCTCCAGCCCGTTGCTGTTCCATCTGATGACCTGGGCCGGGCACGTCCGCGACCAGCATTTCATGCTGCAGCGGGAAGTGATCGACCGCATGGTCGCGCAACCCGGCTCAGGCGACTTCAGCCGCCTGTCGGTGATGCTGCAATCGCGCTACCGCATGCACAAGCTGTTCGACGTGCCGCCGGAAGCCTTCGATCCGCCGCCCAAGGTGGTGTCGGCGATCGTGCGCATGGTGCCCTTGCCGGCGGACCGCCTGCGTCCGGTCAGCGAGCGGGCCTTTGAAACAGTGGTGGCGCGCGCGTTTTCACAGCGGCGCAAGATGTTGCGCCGGGTGCTGGCGGACTGGGCTGCGGCGGTGCCTTGGGAAGCCCTGGATATCGCGCCCACGGCACGCGCCGAGGATATTTCGGTGGATCGCTATATTCGCCTGGCGGATGCACTGGTGGCGGCTGGAGTGCTGCAGGCCGGTTGAAGCTGGACCCCAAAAACCGAAAAGCCCGCTACAGCGGGCTTTTTTCAATTCAGTGCCTAGAGCATGCGTTTTTGCGCGGTCATCCAGAGTTGCATGACGTCGCGGGCGCGGTCGGCCAGCAGTTTTTCGGCATCGGTGAGCGCCTGTTGCAGCGTGATGGGGCCGGGGGCCAGGCTGAAGGCCGCGCTGATGCCGCAGGCATGCAGCGCTTCGTAGCCTTCGCCTAGCGATCCGGCCAGCGCCACGACCGGCACGCCCGCGCGCTGCGCGATCTTCGCCACGCCGGCGGGGGTCTTGCCGCGCAGGGTCTGCGCATCCAAGCGGCCTTCGCCGGTGAACACCAGGGTAGCGCCCTCGATCGCCTGAGCCAGGCCGCCCAGTTCCGCGACAATCTCCACCCCGGGGCGGAAACTGGCGTTGAGGAAGGCCTTGGCCGCAAAGCCCAGGCCGCCCGCGGCGCCCGCGCCGGGTTGGCCGCGGTGGTCGGCGCCCAGGTGCTGCGCGCACACGTCGGCGAAGTTCGTCAGCATCTGGTCCAGGATCTGCACTTGTTCGGGCGTCGCGCCCTTTTGCGGGCCGAACACGTGCGAAGCGCCCTGAGCGCCGCACAAGGGGTTGTCCACGTCCGAGGCAATGTCGATGCGGATCTCGGCCAGGCGCGGATCCAGGCCGCGCGCATCGATGCTGGCCAGCTTGCCGAGAGCGCCGCCGCCAGGCGGCAGGCTGCGGCCATCCGCATCCAGCAGGCGCACGCCCAGGGCCGTCAACATGCCGGCGCCGGCATCGTTGGTGGCCGAGCCGCCCAGGCCCAGGATGATGCGCTTGGCGCCCGCGTTCACGGCGGCCAGCATCAGTTCGCCCACGCCATGGCTGCTGGCGCGCATCGGATCGCGCTTGGAGGGCGCGATGAGTTCGAGGCCCGCCGCCGCGGCCATTTCGATCACCGCCGTGCCATCGTCCAGCAGCCCCCACACGGCGTCGACCTTGTAGCCCAATGCGTCGTTCACCGTCAGCTGCTGTTCCTTGCCGCCCGTGGCTGCGAGCACGGCTTCGACCGTGCCTTCGCCGCCGTCGGCCATTGGAATGCAGACCGTATGGGCGCCGGGGATTGCGGCCTTCACGCCGCGCGCAATGGCTGCCGCGGCATCGGGCGCGGACACGCTTTCTTTGAAAGAGTCGGGGGCGATGACGATTTTCACGGGTTCAGTCGAGCTCGTTTTTCGGTTGAGGTGATGCCCATGATACCTGCGTGAGCGCGGCCGGCGTACCATAGCGTTTTTGTCGTTTTAGCGAGAGTGGATCGTCATGCCCGTATTGCGCCGCACCAAAATTGTCGCCACCCTGGGACCCTCGACTTCGACGCCCGAACGCATTGAAGCGCTGATCCGCGCGGGCCTGGACGTGGCCCGCCTGAACTTTTCGCACGGCAGCCCGGACGACCACCGCGAGCGCGCTCGCATGGTGCGCGAGATCGCCGCCAAGCAGGGCCGCTTCGTCGCCATCATGGGCGACCTGCAGGGTCCCAAGATCCGCATCGCGCGCTTCACGGACAAGCTGGTCCAACTGCAGGTCGGACAGCCGTTCACGCTGTCGCGCGTGCATCCCAAAGAGGCCGGCACGGCCAGCATCGTCGGCATCGATTACCCCGAACTGGTGCAGGATTGCCGCGTCGGCGACGAGCTGCTGCTGGATGACGGCCGCGTGGTGCTGGTGGTGGACAGCGTCGAAGGCGACGAGGTCCACACCACCGTGACCGTGGGCGGCCCGTTGTCGAACAACAAGGGCATCAACCGCCGCGGCGGCGGCCTGTCCGCGCCCAGCCTGACCGACAAGGACCGCGTCGACATCAAGCTGGCCGCGGAAATGAATCTGGAATACGTGGCCGTGTCGTTCCCGCGTTACGGCAGCGACATCGACGAGGCCCGCACGCTGCTGGCGGCAGCCGGCAGCCAGGCCTGGATCATCGCCAAGATCGAGCGCGCGGAAGCCGTGGCCGACGATGAAGCGCTGGATGCCCTGATCCGCGCCAGCGACGGTGTGATGGTGGCGCGCGGCGACCTGGGCGTGGAAGTGGGCGATGCCGAACTGGTGGGCATCCAGAAGCGCATCATCCAGCACGCGCGCACCCTGAACAAGGTCGTCATTACCGCGACGCAGATGATGGAGTCCATGATCTCCAGCCCCATGCCCACGCGTGCCGAAGTGTCCGACGTGGCCAACGCGGTGCTCGACTACACCGACGCGGTCATGCTGTCGGCGGAGAGCGCATCGGGCCAGTATCCGGTGGAAACCGTGCAGGCCATGGCTCGCGTCTGCCTGGGCGCGGAAAAGCACCCTACCTCGACCAAGTCGCATCATCGCCTGGGCGAGACCTTCACGCGTTGCGACGAGACTATCGCGCTGGCGGCCATGTACGCGGCCAATCATTTTCCCGGCGTCAAGGCCATCATCGCGCTGACGGAAAGCGGCCATACGCCGCTGATCATGTCGCGCATCCGTTCGGGCGTGCCGATCTATTGCTACAGCCCGCATAGCGCCACGCAGAACCGGGTGGCGATGTTCCGCGGGGTCTACACCGTGCCGTTCTCGCCGTCGGACTACGAGCCCGCCGACCTGAGCAACGCCGCCATCGACGAACTGCGCAAGCGCAATCTGGTGCAGACCGGGGATTGGGTGATCCTGACCAAGGGCGACTTCTACCGCGACAGCGGCGGCACCAATGGGATGAAGATCCTGCTGGTGGACTGACACGAGAAGGGCAGGGGCGCCATGCCGGCGTTTCCTGCCGCCCCGACGAGTCTCAGCCGAAGAACCAGTAGCACACGCCGATGGCCGCCAGCACGCCGGCCAGGTCGGCGATCAGGGCGCAGCCCACCGCATGGCGGGCCCGCAGAATGCCCACCGATCCGAAGTACACCGCCAGCACGTAGAAGGTGGTTTCGGTGCTGCCCTGGACCACAGCGGCCAGCAACGCCGGAAAACTGTCCACGCCGAAATGCGCCATGGTTTCCAGCATCATGGCGCGCGCCGCGCTGCCCGAGAAGGGCTTGACCAGGGCGGTGGGCAGGGCGTCCACGAAGCGCGTGTCCCAGCCGGCTTGCACCGCCAGCCAGCGGATGCCGTCGAGCAGGAAATCCAGCGCGCCCGAGGCGCGCAGCACGCCCACCGCGCACAGCATCGCGACCAGATAAGGCAGCAGGCTCTTGGCGATGTCGAAACCTTCCTTGGCGCCCTCGATGAAGGCCTCGTAGACCGGCACCTTCTTCCAGGCGCCCGCGATCAGGAAGGCCAGCAGGATGCCGAACAGCGTCAGATTGCCCAGCAGCGACGACAGCGAGGCGATGGCGGCGGCCGACATGCTGGCCAGCAGCGCCATGAAGCCGCCCATGAGCAGCGCCGCACCGCCCAGCCACAGCATGACGACGGGATCGATCAGGCGCAGCCGCTGGCAGGCCGCCACGGCCAGAAAGCCCGCCAGGGTCGATGCGCTGGTGGCCAGCAGGATGGGCAGGAACACCAGCGTCGGGTCCGCCGCGCCCTGCTGCGCGCGGAACATGAACAGCGTCACGGGCAGCAGGGTCAGCGACGAGGCATTCAGCACCAGGAACAGGATCTGCGCGTTGCTGGCGGTTTCGGGCGTGGGATTCAACGACTGCAGTTCGCGCATGGCGCGCAGCCCGATGGGCGTGGCGGCATTGTCCAGCCCCAGCCCGTTGGCGGCGAAGTTCAGCGTGATCAGGCCGATGGCGGGATGGTTGCGCGGCACCTCGGGCATCAGGCGCGCGAACAGCGGCCCCAGCACGCGCGCCAGCCTTTCCACCAGCCCGGCACCCTCGGCGATGCGCAGAAAGCCCAGCCACAGCGTCAGCGTGCCGAACAGCAGCACCATCACTTCCACCGACACGCGGGCCATGTCGAACAGGCTGGCCACCATCAGGCGGAAGACTTCGGGGTCGCCGATGATCAGCCAGCGGTACAGCGCCGCCGCGGCCGCGGTAAGGAAAAAGCCCAGCCAAAGTTTGTTCAGCATGCGGAGACTGCCCGGATAGCGATGGATTGCGCGCTGCGCGCCGTCGCCCATTGTCGCAGAGTCGGTAGGCCGCAGCTTGGCCCGGCGCCGCCAATTCTGGTACTTTGACCTGATACGCCCTGAGGCCTGGGGCCATAACAGTGAGGAAAACTCATGGACTTCAATGCCTGGCGCCGCCGCCGCATCTCGGAACCCGCTTATCGCTGGGCGCGCAACGCGCTGCCGGCCATGTCGGCCACGGAGCGCGAGGCCATCGAAGCCGGAGACACCTGGTGGGACGCGGACCTGTTCACCGGCAACCCCAATTGGCGCAAGCTGCTGGACGTGCCCGCCGCCACGCTGACCGCGGACGAGCAGCGCTTCATCGAGGGCCCGCTGGCGCGGCTCTGCGCCATGCTGGACGAATGGGACATCACCTGGAACCGCCGCGACCTGCCGCCGGAAGTATGGGATTTCCTGAAGGCCGAACGCTTCTTCGGCATGATCATTCCGCGGCGCTACGGCGGCCTGGGTTTTTCGCCCTATGCGCACTCCGAGGTCGTGCGGCGCATCTCGGCCTATTCCATCACCGCGGGCGTCACCGTCATGGTGCCCAATTCGCTGGGGCCGGGCGAATTGCTGATGCAGTTCGGCACGCCGGCGCAGCGCGATTATTGGCTGCCGCGGCTGGCGGACGGCCGCGAGGTGCCGTGCTTCGGCCTGACCAGTCCCGAGGCCGGTTCGGACGCCGCGTCCATGGTGGATACCGGCGTGGTCTGCCGCCAGGTGGTCGATGGGCGCGAACTGATCGGCATCCGGCTGAACTGGCACAAGCGCTACATCACGCTGGGACCGGTGGCGACGGTGCTGGGCCTGGCCTTCAAGATGTCGGACCCGGACGGCATCCTGGGCGGTCCCAAGGACATCGGCATATCGGTCGCGCTGGTGCCGACCGAAGCGCCGGGCGTGGAGATCGGACGCCGCCATCTGCCCGCCATGCAGGTCTTCCAGAACGGCCCCAACCGCGGGCGCGACGTGTTCGTGCCGCTGGACGCGCTGATCGGCGGCGCCGAGCGCGCCGGACACGGCTGGCAGATGCTGATGAGCGCGCTGGCGGCGGGCCGCGGTATTTCGTTGCCTTCGCTGTCGGCCGCCGCCGCCGCGATGTGCGCGCATACCACTGGCATGTATGCCCGCGTGCGCGAGCAGTTCGGCATCCCGGTGGGCAAGTTCGAGGGCGTGCAGGAAGGCCTGGCGCGGCTGGCGGGCAATGCCTACCTGGTCGAAGCGGCCCGGCGCCTGACCTGCGCCGCGCTGAACCAGGGCGTCAAGCCGGCGGTGGTCTCGGGCATCATGAAGTACCACGCCACCGAGCGCATGCGCGGCTCGGTCAACGACGCGATGGATATCCATGCCGGCCGCGCCGTCATCGACGGCCCCAGCAACTACCTGGGCGCGCTCTACCGCGCCGTACCCATCGCCATCACGGTCGAGGGCGCCAACATCCTGACGCGCAACCTGATCATCTTCGGCCAGGGCGCGATCCGCGCCCATCCCTACCTGATGCCGGAAATCCTGGCGCTGGGCAATCCCGACGAAGAACGCGGCATGGAGGTCTTCCACGACGTGTTCTGGCGCCACCTGCGCCACACCGGACTCAACGCGCTGCGCGCCATCGGCCGCGCATGGACTGGCGGGATGCTGGCGCCCGCGCCTTCATCCGGTCCCGTGGCCGGGCACTACCGGCGGCTGGGGCGCTATGCCTCGGGCTTCGCGCTGCTGGCCGATGCCACGCTGGCGCAGCTGGGCGGCGGCCTGAAGCGCCGTGAGATGATCTCCGCGCGCCTCGGCGACATCCTGTCCGAGCTGTACCTGCTGTCGGCGGTGCTCAAGCGCTGGGAGGACGAGGGCCGCAAGCATGATGACCTGCCGCTGGTTCGGTGGTGCATGGAGCAGGGCTACGCCAGCATCGAGAAAAGCATGGACCAGGTCCTGCGCAATTTGCCGGGCCGCGTATTGTCATGGGGGCTGCGCGTCGCCATCCTGCCGCTGCGCCTGGCCAAGGGACCGGATGACGCCCTGACCCGGGAATGCGCGGAACTGCTGCTCAAGCCGTCGCCCACGCATGTGCGCCTGGCGGCCGACCTGCACCGCGAGGCCGGCGCGGCCGGTGACGATCCAGTGGGCCTCTTGACCCGCGCGTTCGCGCTGGCGGACGCCGTGCAGCCGCTGCGCGACCGGGTGCGTCAGTCCGGCGTGCGTGATTGGCGCGAAGCCCACCAGCGCGGCGCCATCACCGACGCGCAGGCGGCCGAATTGGAACAGGCCGAGGCCTTGGTGTCGCGAGTGCTGCAGGTGGACGATTTCGCGCCCGAGGAGCTGTCGCCGCAGGCCGCCAAGGCGGACCCGGGCGAGGCTTAGGCTAGAGACGCAGGCTCCCGCAACGCGGGAGCGAGGCCTCAGTCGTCCTGGTTCGGATCCATGTCCGGGAACAGGATCTCGGTGAATCCGAACTTGCTGAAGTCCTGGATGCGCGACGGATAGAGCCGGCCGATCAGGTGGTCGCATTCGTGCTGCACCACCCGGGCATGGAAGCCGTCGGCTTCGCGCTCGATGAGCTGGCCGTAAGGGTCGCGTCCGCTGTAGCGGATGCGGCGGTAGCGCGGCACCAGGCCGCGCAGGCCCGGCACTGACAGGCAGCCTTCCCAGCCGTCTTCCATCTCGTCGGACAGCGGCGTGATGACGGGATTGCACAGGATGGTCTGCGGCACGGCGGGCGCGTCGGGATAGCGTTCGTTGCGGTCGAAGCCGAAGACCACCAGTTGCAGGTCCACGCCGATCTGCGGTGCGGCCAGGCCCACCCCTTGCGCGGCGGCCATGGTTTCGAACATGTCGTCGATCAGCGCGTGCAGCTCGGGGGTGTCGAAGCGTTCCACGGGCGCGGCCACGCGCAGCAGCCGCGGATCGCCCATTTTCAGGATGGTGTGGATCATGGGGTGTCTTCCTGGCGTCAGCCGCGCGGGGCTTAGTCCTGGCGGCCTTTCTTCTGGATGAATTCGATCTTGTAGCCGTCGGGGTCCTCGACAAAGGCAATGACCGTCTTGCCGTGCTTCATCGGGCCGGCTTCGCGCGTGACCTTGCCGCCTTTTTCCTTGACCTTGTCACAGGCTTCGTAGGCGTTGTCCACTTCCAGGGCGATGTGGCCGTAGCCGGTGCCCAGGTCGTACTTGTCCGTGTCCCAGTTATGGGTCAGTTCGATGACGGCGCCTTCGGTTTCGTCCTGGTAGCCGACGAAGGCCAGCGTGAACTTGCCGTCGGGGTAGTCGTTGCGGCGCAGGACGCGCATGCCGAGCACGTTGGTGTAGAAGTCGATGGACCTGTCGAGATTGCCGACTCGCAGCATGGTGTGGAGCATACGCATGGGATGTTTTCCTTAAGCGGTGAGGGGGAGCGGGAAGAATCCGCCGTTGCCGGCGGCTTCCCGGGTGATGCCGATGTCGCGCAGCGCGCCGCCCATGGCGTCGACTGCTTGCCGCATCTGGTCGGGCCCGAAGGCGCCGATGCAGCCGACCCGGAACGAAGGTTGTTCGGTGTTGTAGAAGTTGCTGAGCACGTAGCCGCGGCGCTTGAGGGCGTCCACGAACAATTGCAGGTTCCAGGTCGGGGCGTCCGGGGCGCGGACGTTGACGACGATGGGGCCCTGCAAGGCAGGCGGCAGGTACGGGGTCAGGCCCAGCTCCCTGACGCCATCATATAGCGTGCGCATATTGGCCGTGTAGCGCGCCAGGCGCGCCTCGCGGCCTTCCTCAAGGTGCAGCGCCAGTGCCACTGCCAGCGCGGCCAACGTGGGCGCGGGCGGCGTGAAGCGCGGGCCGGCGTTGGGCTGCAGGCTTTGCTGATAGATGTCCGCCAGGTCCAGCGACCAGCTGCCGGCGACGCCGCGCGCGGCTTCCAGGCTGTCGCGCCGGGCCACCACGAAGGCGGCGCCGGGCATGCCTTCCAGGCACTTGTTGGCCGTCAGCACCACCGCTTCCACGGCGGGCAGAGCGCGCAAGTCCAGGGGCAGGGCGCCGAAGGCGGACACCGCGTCGACGATGACGCGGCGGCCTAGCATGTGCGCGATGCGCGCCAGTTCAGGCACGTCGTGGCAGATGCCGCTGCCGGTTTCGCTGTAGACCAGCGCCAGGTGCGTGAGGGTGGGGTCTTGTTCCAGCGCCTTGGCGACTGCTTGCGGATCGATCCGCTCGGTGGTGCCCACGGACAGCGGCACGGCCACGCGGCCCGCGTCGCCAGCCAGTTTCTGCAGGCGGGCGGCATAGGCGCCGGTGGAGGGCGCCAGCAGGCGGCCGCCGGCGGGGATGAAGCTGCGGATCGCGGCTTCCACCGCGAAGTGGCCGCAGCCCGGCAGCGCCAGCGCGGCGTGCTCGTCGGGGGACGCCTGCGCCGCGTGCAGCACGCCGTCGCAGACCTGCCGGTAGGTCTGGCGGAAATCGTTGTCCCACGGCGCATAGTCTTGCGCCATGGCGGCCTTCACCCGCGCGTCGGTCGTGACCGGGCCCGGAATCAGCAGCAACATTTTCTGGTCTCCTGGATGCCTCAGAACTGAGGCAAGGATGCGGGGTCGTGGCGCCGCAGGATGTTCTTGGCGTCTTCGAAGTCGGGCAGGATCTGCCCCACTTCGCGCCAGAAGTCCTGACTGTGGTTCATTTCGCGCAAATGGGCAAGCTCGTGCGCGATGACGTAGTCGATGATGGCGGGCGCGAAATGGATCAGGCGCCAGTTCAGCATGATGTTGCCGTCGCTGGTGCAGGAGCCCCAGCGGGTGGCGGCCGACGACAGGCGCCAGCGTTGGATCTTCAGTCCGCTGACCTGCAGGAAATGGGCCAGGCGGGCGCCGAACCAGGCGCCGGCGCGCTGCTGCAGCCAGGCTTGGGCCGAATCGCGGATGCGGCCCTGGTCCGCGGAGGACGGCAACGCCAACCAGAGGGTGTCGCCATCCTGGGGGGCGTCCGCATCGCCGGACAGGTTGGCCTGGCGGCTGTCGCCGCCCACGCCGATGACGATGCGCTTGCCCAGATAGGGCAGCTCGCCGCCGGGCTGCCAGCGCGTATGCGCCATGGCCAGCTGCTGCTTGCGGGCGTGCCATTCGCGCAGCTTGGCCAGGATCCAGCGGGCCTTTTCGCGCACGGCGTCGTCCACCTGCGTCAACGTGACCCAGTTGGGGGCCGTGACGCGCAGGCCGTCGTCGGTGATCACGAAGCCGATGCTGCGGCGGCGCGAGCGCAGCAGCACGAAGCCTATGGGTTGCTGCTCGGTCGAAACCTCGCGCCAGCGCGCGCCGGGCGGCAGCGGGTCGGGGCAGGGCGTGGGGACGCGCGACGTCGCGTTGGGCGAGGGCGTCAGCAAAGGCTCGCTGGTGGCGGCAGTGGCTGGCGGCAGATCGGGGAAGAGGGGCTTGGGCGGTGTTGCCCGGGGCGGGGCCGGCGGCTTGGGCGCGGCGCTCAGCGGCGACGCGCCCGCGGGCGCGTCGTGTTGCTGTTCATCGAACAGGAGTTCGAGCTGATCAGTGCTGGCCATACCTTTCTGGATTGAGACGCCGCATTTCCCCCTCGATCCAGTCCTGAACCTTTTGGTTCAGTTCGTCTGGGGAGAGTCCCTTGGATTCTATCGCGGGACCGATGGAGACGGTAATCAGGCCCGGATATTTCACGAAGGCATTGCGGCGCCAGCATTCGCCGGCATTGTGCGCCACCGGGATGACGCGCGCGCCGGTGCGCGAAGCAAGCAGCGCGCCGCCCATCTTGAAGCGGCCGGTCTTGCCGGGCGGAACCCGGGTGCCCTCGGGAAACAGCAGCGGCCAGCGGCCTTCGTCCAGGCGGGTCTGGCCTTGCTTGACGACCTGATCGAAGGCGTCGCGGCCTTTGGCGCGGTCGATCGGGATCATGCGCAGCAGCGCCAGGCCCCAGCCGAAGAACGGCACCATGTGCAGTTCCCGCTTGTAGACGAAGCAGACTTCGCGCGGCATGTGGGCGGGGAAGAACAGCGTTTCCCAGGCCGACTGGTGCTTGGACAGCAGCACTGCGGGACCATCGGGCAGGTTTTCCCAGCCCTTGACCTGCCAGCGGATGCCGCAGAAGAAGCGCGCGCCCCAGATAGCCAGGCGCGGCCAGCCCACGGTCAGCTTGTAGCGCCAGTGCAGCGGCAGCGGCGCCCACAGGATGCAGGCGAACGCATAGGGGATGACCGTGACGGCCAGGAACAGGAAGTACAGCAGCGAACGTAGCCGGGCCATCGGATCAATGGTCCTGCAGCAAGGTATCGACCACGGCCGACAGATCGTCGCACACGCGGGTGTTGTCGGGCAGGCCGCCCTTGGCCAGCGTCTTCTTGCCGTTGCCGGTCAGCACCAGCCAGGGCGAGCAGCCGACCGACGACGAGGCTTGCAGGTCGCGCAGCGAGTCGCCCACCGCCGGCACGCCGGCCAGGTCGACGTCGTAGCGGTGGCCGATCTGTTCGAACATGCCGGGCTTGGGCTTGCGGCAGGAGCAGTTGTCGTCAGGACCATGCGGGCACATGAAGACGGCGTCGATGCTGCCGCCCGCGGCGGCCAGCTCGCGCCGCATCTTGGTGTGGATGGCGGTCAGCGTGTCCATGTCGAACAGGCCGCGCGCCAGCCCCGACTGGTTGGTGGCGACCACCACCTTCCAACCCGCCTGTGTCAGCCGGGCGATGGCGTGCAGGCTACCGGGCAGGGCGATCCATTCGTCGGGGTTCTTGACGAACGAATCGCTGTCCTGGTTGATGACGCCGTCGCGGTCTAGGATGATGAGTTTCACTGTGCCAGCCTGGAGATGTCAGCGACCTGGTTCATCAGGCCGTGCAGCTGGCCCAGCAGGGCCAGCCGGTTGGCGCGCACGGCCGGGTCTTCGGCCATGACCATGACGTCGGCGAAGAAGGCGTCCACGGCTTCGCGGACCTGGGCCAGCGTGCTCAGGCTGCCGGCGAAGTCGCCCGCGGCCAATTGCGCCTCGGCCTTCGGGCGCAGCGCGGACACGGCGGCGGCCAGGGCCTTTTCGGCCGGTTCCACCAGCGCGGCATCGTTCACGGCGCCGATCTCGCCTTCGGCCTTCTTGAGCAGGTTGCCGATACGTTTGTTGGCGGCGGCCAGGCTGGCGGCCTCGGGCAGTTGCGCGAACGCGGCGGCGGCGCGCACGCGCCCGGCCACCTGGTGCAGCGGCGGAGTCAGCGCGATCACGGCTTCGACGGCATTGCGGTCGAACTCATTGATCAGCTGGTTGCGGTAGCGCTCGTAGATGAAGGCGCGGACTTCGGACAGCGTGTCGGCGGGGATCTTGCCGGCGGGGAAGGTACCCGCCGCCAGTTCCAGCAGGCCGTCCAGCGAAAGCGGGCCGGCCTCGCTGATCTTGAGCCAGCCGCCCGCGGCCAGTTGCTCGAAGGCGCTGATCAGGCCCAGCGCGGCGCGGCGCAGGCCGAAGGGGTCGCGTTCGCCGGTAGGCGCCAGGCCGATGGCCCAGATGCCGACCATGGTTTCCACGCGCTCGGCGATGAACAGGATGGCCGCGGTCAGCGTGTCGGCGGTGACCGGCGCGTCGTAGCGGTTGCGGTACTGGGTGCGCAGGGACTGTACCACGCTGTCGGGCTCGCCGTCGCCGGCCGCGTAGTAGGCTCCCATGACGCCTTGCAGCTCGGGGAATTCGCCCACCATGTTCGAACCCAGGTCGGCCTTGGCCAGCATGGCCGCGCGATCAGCGGCGGAGACGTCGCCGCCCAGCTGTTCGGCCACGCCGCGGGCGATGGCGCGCACGCGCTCCACGCGTTCAAGCTGGGTGCCCAGCTTGTTGTGATAGACGATGCTGCCCAATTGCTCGACGCGCGCCGCCAGCGGAATCTTGCGGTCGGTTTCGAAGAAGAACTGCGCATCGGCCAGGCGCGGGCGCACCACGCGCTGGTTGCCTTCGACGATGTTCACCGGATTGTCGGTGTGCATGTTGCTGACGATCAGGAAACGGTGCGTCAGGCGGCCGCTGGCCGGATCGAACAGCGGGAAGTACTTCTGGTTCAGGCGCATGGTCAGGATCAGGCATTCCTGCGGCACTTGCAGGAACTGCTCTTCGAACTGGCCCACGTAGACGGTGGGGTGTTCGACCAGGGCCGTGACTTCGTCCAGCAGCGCGGCCACTTCGGGATCGTCGCCCAGGGTGGCGTTGAGGCGGCCGGCGTGGTCCAGCAGCTGGCGCTGGATCTCGTCGCGGCGGCCTTCGAACGAGGCCATCACGCGGCCCTTTTCGGCCAGGGTGGCGGCATAGGCGTCGGCGTCGGCGAAGGACACGGGACCCGCGCTCATGAAGCGGTGGCCCAGCGTGTCGCGGCCGGCGGCCAGGCCCAGCGCGGATACCGGCACCACGTCGGCGCCGAACAGCGCGACCAGGCCGTGCGCCGGGCGCACGAACTTGACGGAGGTGACGCCGTCGGCCAACTGGTAGCGCATGACCTTGGGGATGGGCAGGCCGTTGATGGCGGCGTCGACGCCTTCCTGCAGACCGGCGGCCAGTTGGGCGCCGGGGGCGGTGCCGCGCGCGACCAGGTAATCCTGCTTGCCGTCGGACTCGCGTTCCAGGGTCGCCAGGTCGATGTTTTCCAGGCCCTTGGCGGCCAGCTTCTTTTGCAGCGCGGGCGTGGCCTTGCCGTCATCGGTCAGGCCGATCTTCACGGGCATCAGCTTTTCGGCGTAGGGCTGGTCCGGCGCCTGCGCCAGCACGGCGGACAGGTGCACGGCCAGGCGGCGCGGCGTGGAATAGGCGGTCACGGCGCAGCCGGCGGCCAGCAGGCCGTGGCGCTCCAGCGTGGCGCGCACGCCTTCGGCAAAGGCCTGGCCCAGCTTTTGCAGGGCCTTGGGCGGAAGTTCTTCGGTCAGCAGTTCGACCAGCAGCGGGCGGATGTTCGTCGTCATTTATGCTGCCTCCCCGGCGGCCTTGTCGCGGCCCAGCATGGGAAAGCCCAGTCGTTCGCGGGAATCGTAATAGGCCTGCGCGACGGCGCGCGACAGGTTGCGGATGCGGCCGATGTAGGCGGCGCGCTCGGTGACGCTGATCGCGCCGCGCGCGTCCAGCATGTTGAACGTGTGCGCGGCCTTCAGCGCGGCCTCGTAGGCGGGCAGCGCCAGCGGCACTTCCATCAGGCGCTTGGCCTCGGCTTCGTAGTCATTGAAGTGCGAGAACAGCATCTCGGCCGACGAATGTTCGAAGTTGTAGGTGGACTGTTCCACTTCGTTCTGGTGGAACACGTCGCGGTACAGCACGCGGTTGCCGTTGGCGCCTTCGGTCCAGACCAGGTCGTAGACGCTTTCGACGTCCTGCAGGTACATGGCCAGGCGTTCCAGGCCGTAGGTGATTTCGCCGGTGGTCGGCGTGCAGTCCAGGCCGCCCACTTGCTGGAAGTAGGTGAACTGGGTGACTTCCATGCCGTTGAGCCAGACTTCCCAGCCCAGGCCCCAGGCGCCGAGCGTGGGGTTTTCCCAGTCGTCCTCGACGAAGCGGATGTCGTGCTGGGCCGGGTCGATGCCCAAGGCTTTGAGCGAACCGATGTACAGGTCCAGGATTTCCGGGGGCGCAGGCTTGAGCACGACCTGGTATTGGTAGTAGTGCTGCAGGCGGTTGGGGTTTTCGCCGTAGCGGCCGTCCTTGGGGCGGCGCGAGGGCTGCACATAGGCCGCGCGCCAGGGCTCCGGGCCGATCGCGCGCAGGAACGTGGCGGTATGCGAGGTACCGGCGCCGACTTCCATGTCGTAGGGCTGCAGCAGGGCGCAACCCTGCTTGTCCCAGTATTCCTGGAGCGTAAGGATGATTTGCTGAAAGGTGAGCATAGGATTCTTGGAATTCGGCCGCCGGGCTAGGCTTGCCCTGGGCGTGGGAAACCCGGCATTTTAACTGGCCTGGGGCGCGCCGGCTTCCGAAGGCGGGGCGGACGGTTACATCTAGGCCTGCGGGGCGGCTCGTTGGGGGACAGTGTGCCGCTGGTGGACGCCTCGCGGGCCTCGCCCTGCGCCTGCAAACCAATGATCGTATGATTCCAGGTTGCGTACCAAGTCTTATATAAAACCCGGAACCCGATTCCGAGAATTCCCGGAAGGAGCAGTCCCATGTCAGACCTGATCAAGGTAGAAGTCACCGACGGCATCCAGATCATCACGATCAACCGTCCCGAGGCCAAGAACGCCATCAACCTGGAAACCGCGCAGGCCCTGGCCGCGGCGCTGGACCAGCTGGACAGCCGCGACGACATCCGCATCGGCATCCTGACGGGCGGCGGCGGCACGTTTTCGTCGGGCATGGACTTGAAGGCCTTCGCCAAGTCGGGGCAGCGTCCCTACGTGGAAGGCCGCGGTTTCGCCGGCCTGAACGAACGGCCTCCCAAGAAGCCGCTGATCGCCGCGGTGGAAGGCTATGCGCTGGCCGGCGGCTGCGAAATGGCGCTGGCGTCCGACCTGATCGTGGCGGCCAGCAATGCCAAGTTCGGCCTGCCGGAAGTCAAGCGCGGCCTGGTGGCCGGCGCTGGCGGCATGCTGCGCCTGCCGCGCCGCCTGCCGTACCACATCGCCATGGAAGTGATCCTGACGGGCGAAATGCTGACGGCCGAGCGCGCCTATTCCTTCGGCCTGGTCAACCGCATCACCGAGCCGGGCGCTGCCCTGGCCGGCGCGCTGGAACTGGCCCGCGCCATCGTCGAGAACGGCCCGCTGGCGGTGCAGACCGCCAAGAGCGTAGTTGCGCAGTCGGGCGACTGGGACCAGGCCAGCATGTTCGACCAGCAGCGTCCGCTGATTGCGCACATTTTTTCGTCGGCCGACGCCAAGGAAGGCGCCACGGCTTTCGCCGAGAAGCGCAAGCCCGTCTGGCAAGGGAAATAAAATAGGCTTCAAGCACCCGCGCGCGGCCGGTTCTGCCGGCCGCGTTTTCACGTTATCCATCTACACCCGCATATCGCCATGTCCGTCATCATTAAAGAAGAAGACTTCATCCAGTCGATAGCCGATGGCATCCAGTTCATCAGCTACTACCATCCCGTCGACTACATCCGCCACCTGGCCCGCGCCTATGAGCGCGAGGAAAGCCCCGCCGCGCGCGACGCGATGGCGCAGATCCTGACTAATTCGCGCATGTGCGCCGAAGGCAAGCGTCCGCTGTGCCAGGACACGGGCATCGTCAACGTGTTCCTGAAGGTCGGCATGGGCGTGCGTTTCGAGACCAAGCGCACGCTGCAGGAACTCTGTGATGAAGGTGTGCGCCGCGGTTATCTGAACCCGGACAATCCTTTGCGCGCCTCGGTGCTGGACGATCCGCTGTTCGCGCGCAAGAACACGCGCGACAACACGCCCTGTATCCTGCACGTCGAGCTTGTCCCGGGTGACAAGGTCGATGTGCAAGTGGCTTCGAAGGGCGGCGGTTCGGAAAACAAGTCGAAGTTCGCGATGCTGAACCCGAGCGATTCGCTGGTGGACTGGGTGCTGAAGACGGTGCCGACGATGGGCGCGGGCTGGTGCCCGCCGGGCATGCTGGGCATTGGCGTCGGCGGCACGGCCGAGAAGGCGATGCTGATGGCCAAGCAGTCGTTGATGGAAGACATCGATATGTACGAGCTGCTGGCCCGCGGCCCGCAGAGCAAGCTGGAAGAGCTGCGCATCGAGCTGTATGAGAAGGTCAACGCGCTGGGTATCGGCGCGCAGGGCCTGGGTGGCCTGACGACGGTGCTGGATGTGAAGATCAGCACGTTCCCGACGCATGCGGCCTCCAAGCCCGTGGCTATGATTCCGAACTGTGCGGCTACGCGTCATGCGCATTTCGAGCTGGATGGCTCGGGCCCGGCGCGCCTGGATCCGCCGTCGTTGTCGGAGTGGCCGGAAGTGCATTGGGCGCCGGACTACAACAAGTCGAAGCAGGTGGACCTGAATACGCTGACGAAGGAAGAAGTGGCCAGCTGGAAGCCGGGCCAGACCTTGCTGCTGTCGGGCAAGATGTTGACGGGCCGCGACGCGGCTCACAAGCGTATCCAGGATATGCTGGCCAAGGGCGAGCCGCTGCCGGTGGATTTCAAGAACCGGGTCATCTATTACGTGGGGCCTGTGGATCCGGTGCGCGATGAAGTGGTTGGCCCGGCGGGTCCCACGACGGCCACGCGCATGGACAAGTTCACGGACATGATGCTGGAGCAGACCGGGCTGATCGCGATGATCGGCAAGTCGGAGCGCGGGCCGGTGGCGATCGAGTCGATCAAGAAGCACAACTCGGCTTATCTGATGGCTGTGGGCGGCGCGGCTTACCTGGTGTCGAAGGCGATTCGTGGCGCCAAGGTGCTGGGTTTTGCGGACCTGGGCATGGAAGCCATCTATGAGTTCGACGTGAAGGACATGCCGGTGACGGTGGCGGTTGACGCTCAGGGCACTTCTGTCCACACCACGGGGCCTAAGGAATGGCAGGCGAAGATCGGGAAGATTCCGGTCGCTGTGGCTTGATTCCACTGATTGTCATGGCCTGGTTTGACGGGCCGTGAAAAAGACGGCTGCCGGGTGACGGTGGCCGTCTTTTTTTGAGGGGTTCTGGCTTCGGGGAGTTCCTCGTTTCGTAGGCCGCCCGTCGTCGCGGGCGCCTGGGTGGCGAGCGCCCACGATTGCGGTCCGGAGCGTTCGCTCCGGACTGCCCCTTCGTC